>JACMLS010000434.1 GCA_014379485.1 Bacteroidia bacterium
CAACCTTGACATTGCCTTGCGGGGTTGAGTAAAATATGATTTGACTGCTGTTCATTTATGTGTTTGCGGTTTCTTTTTTTTATAAAACCCAATTGTCCATTGTAACCTTGATATTTAATGCAGTTAAAGTTTCAATAAAAGAGCTAAGTACCATGTCGCTGCCTGCAATTCTGTAGGAAATATTGTCGCGCCGCGATTTAATTATTATATGCGGCCCTCCAAATCGTCCCTTTACTTTCGAAAAAACTACTTCCTTAATTTCAGGTGTTTTAAATGAAACGTCGGTTTTTGAAGTTAAAAGTAATGGCCGGCGAATGATCAATTTATCTTTTAAAATCAAAAGAGTAATTGAAGATCTAAGTCCTTGGATTGCAAGTATAATTAAAAATATTATTATTGATAATTGCCCTCCCCAGGAATTTTTGGTCATTTGATTTGCCACATAAATTATTCCCGCAATTCCCCCAATAAATTGAAATGCTCCAATAATATTGTCAAAAGACGAAGCTTTGATTTCAGATAAAACTTTACTGCTGTCTTCTTTTACCATTCGGAAAAAAATTATTCTTTACTTCCCACCTTTATCCGCCTCAGCACCACCGCCCGCAGCAGTTTGTGCAGCCAATGCTTCCATATCGCGGTCAAAGAAATAAATTCCGCCTTTGTCGTCGCCAAGTAATTTTAATTTGTCAACGATCTTTCTTGCCAAAGCTTCTTCTTCTATTTGCTCGCTTACGTACCATTGTAAGAAATTGTGCGTGGTGTAATCTTTTTCCTTCAGGCAAGTGTCAACTAATTTATTTATTTCGTCGCTCACTTTTACTTCGTGAGAAAGGACTTGCTCAAAAACAGATTTAACAGATTTAAAAGTTACAGGCGGTTGTTTTAATGCAGGCACAATTCCGTGCGCGCCCCTTTCATTTACAAATTTTATAAGTTTAAGCATGTGCATGCGCTCTTCGTCTGCATGGTGATAAAGGAAAGCAGAAATTCCGTTCAATCCTTCTGTTTCGGCCCAGCTGGCCATTGCTAAATAAAATTGTGAGGAAGAAGCTTCCAGTTCTATCTGTTTGTTCAATGCTTCTGATACTTTTTTTGCTAACATAGTTTTTGGTTTAAAGTTTTTGGTTAGTTGGTTGGTTTAAGGGTTTATGAGTTCTCAATTACCTCGTGCACCTCCCGATAGCTATCGGGACTTATATCTACATGTCTTATATCTTATATTGGTCGTTGCTTATTTCCTTTTTTGATTTACACTTTCAGCTTGCTTTTTATTTTCTCAAGCAATAATTCAGTTTCCTGTACATTGGCATTGGCTTTAGTTCCAATTTCAATTGCTTTTTCTGCAACTTCTTTTGCTTCTTTGTATTTACCAAGTTTAAAAAGCAAACATGCGTAAGTATCATTGTTCGGATACCCGCTTTCAAGCTCAATAGACTTTCTTACAAATTCTACTGCTTTGTTCAAATACACTTCATTGCTTGTTAACTCATAAAAATCCCAGGCAACAGAATTCAGTTTGCTGCCATCGTTCATTGTGTATTTTTCTGTAAAATCAATAGTTGCCTGAAAATACACAACGGTATCTCTTTTTACACCCGCCCAGGTCATTTTGCAATAAGTATCAAGAAAATCAACCGGTGCATTTTTTTGTGCGCGGTACACGTTCTGAATTTCCTGCATTTTTTTCTCATCTTCTGCCCTGATAACTTCTATTAAGGAGTTTTTATATACATCAGTAACTTTTTCTTCTACTTCTTTTTTACCGAATTTTTCAGCAAATTTTTGGTAGTTGTCCATTAAATACACAATGGAATTATGAGAGTAATCGTTAATGAATTTATTAATGAGCGTATAATTTCCGTTTTCAAGAAATTGTTCAGATTTTAAATTATCCAGGTATTTTTTTACATCTGTTTCAATATTCATGCAGGCTTTTTCTGCGGCATCAAAATAAAGACCTGCGGTTTCAGCATCGGTTGGTTTGGCTGTAAAATCCTTTTTTAAACCTGCTAATCTTGCTTTCGGATTCATAGCATCAGTGCCGATCTTAATAAAATCAGCGCCCTCACAACTTCCGCAAGAGCGGTGCATGACCGTTCCATCTGCACTTACAAATAAATAAGTGGGGTAGGCCATTACACCAAACTTTTTAGAAAGCTCAATACCTTCCCCTTTTTCCATGTCAATTTTTATAGAAACAAAATTCTTATTGTAAAACTCTCCCACTTCTTTTTGCGGAAAAACATTTTTCACCATCCATTTGCAAGGGCCGCACCAGCTCGTATAAGCATCAAGCATGATCATTTTCTTTTCTTTTTTTGCTTTTGCCAGAGCAGAAGCCCAGGTGCCGTGTTCAAAAGTAATTCCGCCTGTTGCTTCGGCAGGCTGTTGCGCTATGGCAGCTGTTGTAAAAAGCAAGCCAAAAAATAAAATGATATGCTTCATCTGTAGGTTTTTTTTCTGTCTGAATTTTTTTTTAAAAAGAATGTAAGGCAGCAGGTTGTTTTAAAACTAAAAATTTGCACAAGCCATTACGGTTTATGCTTATCAAATTTAAACAAATATATTGAATATCATAAGCAAAAAAGTGAAACAAGAAGCCTATATTTGTTTTTTATTGGCCTTAGGGTTTGAAACAACTTGTATACATATTTTTTGTTTTTTTTGTGCTTAAATTTTCTGCGCAGGAAACCGGCTACCTTATCCGTAATTATTCTCCTAAAGAGTACGATGCTTTTAACCAATCCTGGAGCAGCGCGCAAGACAGTTCCGGAATCATGTATTTCGGAACATCAACCAATATTGCCACTTTTGATGGCAGCCGTTGGGGCAAAATTTCACTAAAATTTGGCTTACCTATCCGCTCTTTGTTGTATGCAGATAATAAAATGTACACGGCTACGGTTGGAGATTTTGGGTTTATAGACTACGGTAAAAACAAAAAACCTTTTTTTCATTCTTTAACCGATCTGCTTAAGCCGGAGCAAAAAAAATTCTCAGATGTATGGAAGATCTATAAGTGGAATGGTTTTATTGCTTTTCAGTGCTCAGAAAGAATTTTTTTGTACAACGGTTCATCCATAAAAACAGTTGAACCTGAAAAATCTTTTGCCCTTTCTTTTCTAATAGGAGACCATTTTTATATTAGACAAAGAGAAATTGGTTTTATGGAATTGCAGACCGATCTGACGCTTAAGCTTATTAAGGGCGGTGAGTTGTATAAAGATTTTCCGATCGTATCTATGTGCGATGATCCTGTGAATAATCGTTTTGTTCTTGGCGGCAGCAGAGATGGAATTGTTTTTCTTGATAAATCTACCGGCAAAACAACTTTTCTGGATAAAAGTAAAAACGATTATTTTTTAAATGCGTATCCTTTATTTATGTCAAAACCAGATAAAGACACGTGGTTCCTGGGAACACGCGCGGGCCTGCATGTGCTGAACAATGATTTTTCTGTGAGAACACTTTTCAATAAAAATAGCGGGTTGTATGATGATGTGGTTACAGGCATCTGCTTTTCTAAAGACAGTAATCTTTGGGTTACTTTAAACAACGGAATTTCTATGATAGAATGGGGCAGCGATGGATTTTATATTACAGAAAAAAGCGGTTATAAAGGTACGCCCGAAGACATTATTGAGTTTAACGGAAAAAATTATTTTTCTACCACGCATTGTATTTATAGTGTGGATATAAATAATGTAAAAAAGCATATTTTTAATTTCAATAAAGTTAATACTGAATTAAGTGAATATTGGGATCTTGAGAAAGTAAACGGAAAACTTTTTTGCGCAGCCAGCGCAGGCCTGTTTGAAATAAAGGAAAATAAAACAGAAAAAATTCACACCAACTGGGCGCGTTACCTGCTTAAGATCTCAGACACCATTCCCCTTCTGTTCTCGCTCGAAAAAGATTTTCTGACCATAGTAGATGTAAAGGGAACTCCAAAGATCGTTAAGCGATTTGCATTTAAAGGCGAAGAGTTAATGCACGGCTATGCAAATTTTGAAAACGGAAAATATACCATTTGGTTCACATCGGCTGCGGGCATACTCAAAAAGTTAGTTTTGAGTGCTGCCTTTGAATTAATAAGCGAAAGAAAATACACCATTGCTGCTGATACCGTAACCGGATCTAAATTCGTTAATTTTAATGATGGAGAATTGTCCATAACGCACGGAACAGAAATTTTTTACTACCATCCTGAAAAGGACCTCGACTCAACATCTCAGTGTTTTGAAACTAACAGAAGATCTCATTTTAAAAACCCTGCCTCAATTACTTTCTCGAATAATTTTGAAGGAAGGTCTTATACCGGCTCAGAAGGATCGCGGCAGTTTTTTCCGGTAAAAACAAAAAACGGAACGTATAAACTCGTTACTTTTAATCTGAAACAAGATGCTGTAAGAGAGTTGCAGGCATATTTTACTGACGATTCTTTAAACGTTTGGTTTACCGGACCTGAGTTTATTGTTCTTCTCAAAAGAACAAGAGAAATACCTTTTGCATATTCTTTTCCGGTTATCCTCACACAAGTCCAGGCGGGCAGAGACTCTTCGTTGGTGTGGTATGGCATGCCAATAGAAAATTCTTTTAAGTATAAAGACAACTCTTTTTCTTTTGAGTACAGCGCCCCTTTTTTTACAGAACCCGAGCAAACAAAATACCGCTGTCGTTTAGTTGGCGGAGATGACTCAACCTGGACAAACTGGAGTCAGATAAAACACAAAGAATATACCAACCTGCATGAAGGAAATTATTCTTTTATGGTACAGGCAAAAAATGTTTTTTATGATCAGAGTTCTGTTACAACATATAGTTTTTCTGTTTCGCCACCCTGGTATCGTACCACTCTTGCCTACCTGCTTTACTTTGTGGTTTTTTGCTTAGTGGTTTATTTAATTGTAAGGATGAGCAATTATAAATTAAAACAGTCAAAAATTAAATTAGAAAAACTTGTAAGTGAGCGCACACATGAACTCGAAGAAAAGAAAAAAGAAATAACTGACAGTATCAGGTACGCATTACGCATTCAGCTTTCTATTTTACCACCCGAAAAATTTGTAAAACGATTGTTGCCCGACAGCTTTATTTTTTATAAACCCAAAGATATTGTAAGCGGAGATTTTTATTGGGTAGAAGAAACGCCCGATAAAGTTTTGTTTGCGGCGGTAGATTGTACAGGTCACGGTGTACCGGGCGCAATGATGAGCGTGATAGGATTAAAATTACTAAACTCTGCTGTGCTCGATAAAAATCTGAGTGTTCCTTCTGACATATTGCAGCACCTGGATGTTGGCGTTTCGCATACTTTAAGACAGAGTGAAGCCACCAACAGTGTAAGAGACGGAATGGATCTTGCGCTGTGTGCCTGGAACCAGGTTACCAACGTGCTTGAATATGCAGGCGTTTCAAACACACTTTGGCTTGTAAGAAAGAACATTGCAACAACCTACATTCCAAAAAACAAGAAAGAAGTTTTTTACGGCAATGATCTGCTGGAAATAAAAGCCGATAAAATGGAAATTGGCAGCAACGAAAATAACGTGCCTGATATTTATACCAATAACACTTTTCAGTTGCAGCCGGGAGATTGCATTTACATTTATTCTGACGGATACGCAGATCAGTTTGGCGGTGAACGCGGAAAAAAATTCAAATACACTAAATTAAAAGACCTGCTTATTGAGAATGCCCACTTATCTGTGGCTAAACAGGAAAAAGCACTGGCCACTGTGTTTGATGAGTGGAAAGGTAGTAATGAACAGGTTGATGATGTGCTTATCATGGGAATTAAAGTGCGATGAACATCTTCTTTAAATAATCGGGAGTTTAAAATGCAACAAAACAATTCAGATCAAAGTATTTCAGAAAAGTCCCTTCAAATAAAAGAGGCGCAACTTCATCCTTACCCAAAGGGTTGGTATGTTGTGGCCGATTCAAAAGATGTTTTGCCCGGAAAGATAGTTTCGAAAAAAATATTCGGACAGGAAATAATTATTTTTCGGACCCAAAAAGGAAAAATTTGTGTGGCGGGCGCTTTTTGTCCGCATCTGGGCGCACATATTGGCAAAGGCGGCGCAGTAGAAAACGAAACCGTTCGCTGCCCCTTTCATGATTTTTGTTTTGATACTGATGGAAACTGCGTTAAGACAGGTTATGAAAAAACTCCGCCAAAAAATGCAAAGCTCAGCGTTTGGAATTACCAGGAACTGAACGGATTTATATTAGTTTGGTTTCATAAAGACGGAACAGGGCCTGAATGGAAAATTCCTGCAATTGATTTTACCGGTTGGTCTCAGGTAAAAACGATTGAATGGAAATTAAAAAGTCATCCGCAGGAAACTGCAGAAAATTCAGTTGATCTTGGACATTTGAGTATTGTACATAAATATAAAGGTGTTGAAATGATCAATCCTGTAAAAACAACGGGGCCTTATTTAAATGCAAAATACGCCATGCACCGTAATGCGGGATTTATTGGTAAACCAAAAAAGTATTTCAGGTCAGAGTTTGAAGTGCATGTACATGGTCTGGGCTATTCTTTTGTTGAAGTAGATGTGCCTGAATTTGGAATAAGAACCAGGCATTTTGTTTTTCCAACCCCGCTTGATGGGGAGCATATTAATCTGAAAGTTGGAATTTCTTTAATGAAGATCGAAAAAAAATCTAAAGTTCATCCGCTTCTTTCTGTATTTCCTGATGCATTGGCAAATAAATTGGTGCTTAACGGTGCTTTCAAAGGATATGCGCACGATGTGAGCCAGGATTTTTTTGTATGGGAAAATAAAAAATATGTGCAAACACCGGTTTTAGCGGAAGGCGACGGACCGATTATGCTTTATAGAAAATGGTGCGAACAGTTTTATTAATGAAAGAGAAATTAACTGTTTCGTTAGTTGTTAGTCGTTAGTTGTTAGTCGTTAGATCGTTCTGGGTTTGTCAGGATTTTCTGTACAAAGCGAACAACGATTAACGACGAACGATTATTTCATCCCGATAAATTATCGGGACAACGATCGCTACGTTAAAACGAATAACGACAAACAACGAACGATAAAACGAACGACTAACGACTAACAACAAACGAATTTGAGCAAATACTTTATCGCCATAGTTCCAAAAGATCCTTTGCAGGAAAAAATTATCCTTTTAAAAAAGCAGGTTGCTGAAACGTATCACAGCGAAGGCGCATTGCGTTCTCCCGCACACATAACGCTTCACATGCCTTTTGAACTGGAAGGCGAAAAAGAAAAACGGTTTTTAAATCAGTTCAGGAATATCGGAAAAGGTTTTACCTCATTTAAAGTTGGGTTAAACAATTTTGGATGTTTTGAGCCCCGTGTAATTTTTGTTTGTGTGAAACCTTGTGAAACATTAACTGATCTTCAAAAAAAAACAGTTCAGTTCATGAAAGTAAATTTTTCTGTTTTTAACCAGAGCGATGATCTGCGGGGTTTTCATCCGCACATTACAATTGCTTTTCGCGATTTAAAGAAACCTTTGTTCTATGAAGCCTGGAAAGAATTTGCTCAAAAGGAATTTCAGGAAGAGTTTAATTGCAACAGCGTTTCTTTATTAAAACACGATGGCAAAAACTGGATGGTTGAACAAGAAGCTGTGTTTTACTGAAAAGATCGGATCGGGCAACAATTTTGAAGCTGCTTACCTTTTTTTTACGTGAATAAGGAAGATGTTTCCTTTTTTCACAAACAGACTTGTCCTGTCAGGGACATAATGTTGGTAACAAATAACCAAAAAAAAGAAGTCCTGTAAGGACGGAATTGGAATTGCTCCTGATTTTTTTCGCGATTACGTCCTTACAAGACTATAAACTAAAGCGTTTTTCTAATTACCGATCTTGAGTCACTACGTGACCATTAACCATTGCAACAAAGGTTTAATAAAATATTTAGATGTATGATCCGTGTTACCCTCAGAAATACCGCTTGATCCAAAAGATCCTGAATTATAGGACGAAAAATAAAAAAAGCGGGCTGCCCCGCTTTTAATTTATGTAGAATTCAAAAAAATTATGCTTTTACTTTCTCTTTAATACTCTTTACTGCTTCCATTATAGCTTTAATGTCATTGCTTGTGTAAGGTTCATTCTCTGTACTGTTAAGGTCCTGAACAATGTATTTTGCGGTTCCTACGGTTACTATAGCATATAAATGAAATTCAGGTTTGGTAATTTCAGATTCCCACACAATCATATTAGGTTCATCTGTAATATAGTTTTTGAATTTGCTTACACCACCGTCTCCGTCCTTAATGTCTGCTCTTTTCTGTTCCATGTTGCCATCGCCTTCTTCAATAACAAGCCCAAAGCTTTTTCCGCTTGCAATTTCAAGCATGTAGTTCTTTTCTGTAACAGTAAGCACGCCTTTTGATGAATCGGGCACAAAAAGAGTAAATGGTTTGCCGTATTTGGTGAGATCAAGTACCTGCATGCCTGCAGGAGCTGTTACTTCTTCTGTTTTATTTCCGCATGAAGTGAAGCAAATAATTGCTAAAAAAATCGCTGCAACTGGTACTAAGATGTTTTTCATTTTATTTTTTGTTTGGTTTATAAGACAAATTTATTTAAAATTTTCTGATAAAGAGGTAAGCATTGAAAGAAACACAATAAGCTTGTTTTCATTGGAGAAACGAGCGAAAAAAAAGGGCAAAAAAAAACCCGGAACTTAGTCCGGGAATTTTTTTTGTGCAAGAATTACTTCTTTTTTTTCTTAGCTGCTTTTTTAGCACCTTTTTTTGCACTTTTCTTAGCACCTTTTTTAGCTGCTTTTTTTGTTGCTTTCTTTGCCATGGTTTTTGTTTTTTAATTGTTAATACGAAATAATAAAATTAATCAACATGATAGAAGACTCTCCAAAATATTTTATTAACACTTTTTTGTTGAAAAAGTGAATAACTCAAAACAGGTCGAAAAAATACATTTTGTGTTTAAAGAACAAAGAAAAAATAAATAATGCAGCATAAATTTTTTTTTAAAAACATGTTTTCTCCAATGAAAAAAAAGATTTTTTATAAATCTGTAAAAAAATAAAAGAAGAAAATGTTTAGTAAAGCGTCTAAAGTTCAGTTTTATCTTCAAAACGCAGAAAATGGTTCAATTAAAGAAATTCTTCTCTTTTTTTATTTTTTTTGTCTCATTCACCTTTTTTTAATGAAAAGAAACTTTACTCCTGTACTTTCCAGTCAATATTAATTTCCCAATCAGCAAGCAAGTTGATTGGTTTATTGTAATAATAAACTGTTTCGGGCTTTCTGTTAAGCAACAAGTCACCGCTTGTCCATTTTAAATTTTTGTCGCGGTCTTTGATCAGGCGAAGTGAATAGTTGCCCGGATTAAGACGCTGAATGTTTTGTTTCAGCAGAATTTTTGCATCGCCCCCGCTTTTTTGAACTTTATTTGAATTAAAAACAGCCTGCACGTTTCCTTTTTCGTTTATCAGTTCCAACACATAGGCAGAATCATCAGGTAATTCTACATTAAGGTTAATAGTGCCCTGGTTTTCTTTTGCAACTACTTCAAACAGAAAAATTATTGTATCGTTAGCAACGTTATTAAAACCTGTTACAGCCCCCGGAAACAAAATAAGCCTTGCTTTACCAGATCTTTTATAACTATCAGTATTTAAAAAAACAGTGTTTCCCTGTACAATCAGATTTCCTTTTATTAAAAAAGTATCTTTTTCTGCAATTATTCTGATTTTATCTGAATTTGCAGCAGAAAGTAATGGCATATCAAATACAAAACTATTTACACTGCCTGTATCAGCACCAACTGCCCTTTTTATTTTTGGTGAGAGTTTTTTTGCTTTCAGATCAGTTTCATATCGTTCATCTGTTGCAATTGCCAGTTGAATTGTGTCAAGGATTTTATTATTTGTAAATAAGATAAGGGGAATAGTATCGGCTTCACCCTTTTTATAAAAGACAGTAAGCGTATCATTTGCCGCAGAAAGCAAAGTTTTGATCCTTTCTTTATTTTTTTCGGGAATTTTAATTGAAATGGAATCTGAAGGAACATTAAAAGCAAAAACCGTTTTACCGTAATAAGGATTGCTGGTGCGTTTTATAAAAAATTGCGTTGGTTTTTCATTGAAAACAGAAAAATCTGTTTGTTTGGCAGCGTTGAGATCTGTTTGGTACCAGTTTCCAACAGATTCTGTTGCGGGGTCGTAAAGCAGGTTCTTGTTTTTATCTGCAACGGCAACAATTTTATATTTTCCTGGTTTTATGTAGTTGATCACATAATTTCCTTGCTTATCAGTTTTTCCAAGATAATCTGGTTTTGATTTAAACATGCAACTATCAGAACCATTTT
The DNA here is from genome assembly GCA_014379485.1 of Bacteroidia bacterium. Classification (GTDB taxonomy): domain Bacteria; phylum Bacteroidota; class Bacteroidia; order B-17B0; family Aurantibacillaceae; genus AM-1111. Next base: position 10,343 of record JACMLS010000434.1, read on the forward strand.
CGTAAACAAACACGCTTACCTCGGTCGCAGGTTTCAGCGTATATGCATCTGCAATTTTTCCGTACACACTTAAACTATCTAACGCGGCACCTGTGCTAAAAATTACGGCAAGGCCTGTAAAAACATTTCCTTCGTGGTTATCACTTACCGCTGACCCGAAATTAATATTGTAAGTTGTGTTGGGCTGAAGCGTTTCTTTAAATTTAAGACTCAGGGTTTTTCCGTTTACACTTACATCCGGATCTGTTTTAAGCCGCGGAGTAATCAGTAACTGGTTCTGCAGATCGCGTACTTGTATAAATTCATCAAATTCAATTTTTATTTCTTTACCGGTAAAGTTGAGCGTTTTGTTTTGCGGTTGCTGGTCTGTAACTTTTGGAGGAGTCATATCTCTGTCGCCCCCGCTCAAGGGCATCATGGATGCGCAGGAACTTAAACCTGCCACAGCAAGCATACCTATATATAAGGAAAGAAGAAGATTGGTGCCGCGCATCAGAGGGTAAATAGCTTTTCGGCTGTTTTTACAATTTGTGAAAGAAAAATACTGTCTGTTTCATCAAAAGTAGAGTACTTATCGTCATCAACATCCAACACAAAGATCACATCGGCGTTTTTATTAAAACCCGGAATTACAATTTCTGACAGCGATTGAGAACTGCAGGCAATATGACCCGGAAATTTATCTACATCTTCTACTATTATGGTTTTTTTATTTTGCCAGGCGGTTCCGCAAACTCCTTTACCAATTTTTATGCGGGTACATGCAACAGGGCCCTGAAACGGACCTAATACCAATTCATTTTCTTTAACAAGATAAAATCCTACCCAAAAAAAATTCATACCATATTTAATGGCCGCGCAGATATTGGAAAGATTAGCGGTCAGATCTTTTTCTCCCTCAACAAGAGCAATAACCTGGTTTACTAAAGACTTGTATCTTTCTTCTTTAGTTGTTCCGGAAATTATAAGGTCTTCTGCCATAAGTCAAAAATAAAAATAAAAACCCGAATCAAAAGCCAATAAAAGAAAAAGTGTTGCTCTCGAATCTTTTTTCATCCCGACAAATTGTCGGGACGGAGACGCAACGTACTAATAATTGAAAAGGTAATTGAAAAACCCATCGCGTCGTTGCGTCGTTGCGTGAAATCTCTTACTCAGGTTTTTGTTTGCGGATCACTTTACCGAAGCGTTTTGGAAAATGATTTTTTAACCAAACCGCTTTTATTTCTTTGCCGCCAATAAGTACTTCTTCTTTGTTTTGTGTAAGGGCCTGCATAATTTCTGCAGCGCAATCATCTGCGCTCATTGCATTAACATGGCTCTCGTCCATTTTATTGTGTGCTTTTCCTTTTGGCCCTACTGCATTTAAAGAAATTTCTGTTTTTATTTTTCCGGGACAAACGATCAGCGTTTTAATTCCTTTTTTTTCTGTTTCGAGTCTGAAAGATTCGAAATAACCGTGCAATGCATGTTTTGCGGCAGAGTAGGAGGAGCGGAGGTAGAATCCGAATTTACCTGCAATACTGCTCATTACCACAACTTGTCCGCTTTGTTGCTTGAGCATGTACGGTAAAACAGCTTTTGTTAATGCTACGGGAGCAAAAAAATTCACTTCCATTAAATTGCGCGAGGTTGCGAGTTCTGTTTCGCTTGCTTCAGAACGCTGGCTGAATCCTCCGTTATTAATAAGAATATCAATACCTCCGAATTTTTTTATGATCTGTTCAGCCAATTCATTTGCATTAGAAGTATTTTCGAGATCAAAAGGAAGGATCATAGAATTCTCATCGGTGAGCTTGTTTTCTTTTTGCACCCTTTCCAGTTCAGCTGTTTTTCTTGCAGAAAGAATGATCTTTGCGTTTTCTTTTGCAAAGGTTTTAACCAAAGCTTCTCCTATGCCAGATGAGGCGCCGGTAATCCACACTATTTTATTTGCAAACATCATTGGTTGTAATCAGCATTACTAAGCGGAAATTTCTGGATGTACTCTTCTACAGTATAAAAATCATAAGAACCTTTATATCCCGTTTTTTCTGCCTCATTTAAAAGTTCTTTCTCTGTTTGAAATTGTTTTAGTCCCGGTTTACTGAATTCAACTAAAAAATATTTTACGTTTTTACTGTTTCTGCCTGTTTCAGTATCAAAATCTGCAGTTTTAAGAAGAATTACATTCTCATCAAAGGCAAGGTGGGTAACATTTAAAACCACATTTTCTGTATTTTCTTTTTGACTACGAGAATCCATAAAGGCAGTTTCATCTACCAATGCAAAATCGCTCCCAAAAGAAGAATTTTGTATTGCGTACGGAAAAATAAGCGGAAAGCGGTTATTTAATGAAACATTCAAGCCTGCAAAAAAACGTTTTCTTACAAAAGGGCGGTCTTCTATTTTTGTTAAACTTTTTAAATAACGAACATGTTCGGGGTCTGATCCGTTTTCATTATTCCAGTTATTTTCTATTTCGTCCAGCAATTTTTCTCTTGCTTTGCTGCTGCTGTCTGCCTGTGCTATAGATTTATCTATAAAAGAAGAAGCAGAACTGGCCCCATAATAAATACCTCCGATTAAAAGGCAGAAGGCTGTCAGTGCAATTATCATTCCTGCATTCCGCATTTTTTTCTTTGAACCGGCCGCACCCACAATAAACAAAACAAGACCTGCAATAAGGGCCAGGATGCTAAAGAAAATAGTAAAAAAAATAACTGAAGCCATTTTTTAAAATAAAACAGGAGAGCTTTTTAAACTCTCCTGTAAAATTAATGAAAAGAAATTATATCCGCCTTAAAAATTCTTTAGCCGCGAGTGGCGCGGATTTTAGCAAATTTAATGAAGTCTTATTGTTTTATGAATTTGTTTACGAATTTGTTATTGCCGTCAGTCACCTCAACAAAATAAAGTCCGGCAGAAAGAGCTGAAAGATCAATATGTTTAAAATATACAGGCGAACCTGTTTGCATTTTTTCTGAAGAAATTTTTTCTCCCATTACATTAAATACGCTGATCAGTAATTGTTTTCCGTTAAGACCATTGATGTTTAAAGTAAGAAGATCTGCTGCAGGATTTGGAAATGCAGTAACATTTTTAGTTGAATTTCCGGCCGCACCTATTCCAACCATTCCATTAAATTTAGAAATGCCTGATGTAAATGCATCAATATTAAAAGTTCCGGCCCAACCGGTTGATGCGTCAAGAAATCTTACGCTTAAACGTTGAGGGGCAAGAGAAGTGTCTTCCATTAATTCCCACGAAAGTCCTCCGTCTCCGCTCCACGAAGAACCTTTTGCAGTTACATCGCTTCCCACAGAAATCAAAGCATTTGTTCCTGGCACAGCTGTAATATCTGCTCCCAAAACTGTTGAGTCTGCAATAGAAGTGGTATTTATTATTGCCGACCAGTTTGTTCCGCCATCTAATGTTCTTGCAATTTTATACGATTTGTTTCCGGCAGTGTGCATAAAAGCATAACCTGTTATTGCATCTGCAAAAGAAACTTTTTGCACATCAGTAACTCCGTTTGCAACAGATGCTTTTGTAAAAGTCAATCCCATATCTGTTGTTTTAAAAACGCGCCCGGTTGTAGAACCAAACCAGAGTGTGTTGCCCACAACAGAAAAATCATTTGTGTAACCGTATTCTGAAGATGAACTTGCCTGTAACTGATTGCCTGTGTTTGCAGTTCTTACCCAGGTTGTTCCACCATCTGCAGTTGTGTATACTTCAAAATATCCTCCGAGCGGATCGCCAACAGCAATTCCGTTATTTGCATTCCAGAAATAAACAAAATCAGGAAACGATGCAGCAGTAAAGGCTGCAGTTGTTTGTTTATTCCACGAAACGCCTCCGTCAGTTGTTTTCCAGATTCCTGTAGCAACTGCTTGTGTGGGATGAAAAATAGAAGCCCAGGCTGTGTCTCCGTCAATAGCAGAAATATTTCCGAGTCCAACTCCGGTAAGTCCGGTTGTAATAGTTCCGGCAGTCCACAAAGTTCCTCCGTTTATGGTTTTAGAAAAATCTGTTATGTAATTGGAAGTATTTGTTCCGTCATAAGAGCCCACCCAAACGGTATTTGCATCTACAATATCAATTGAATTTACTCCGCGCGAAGGAGTTCC
>JACMLS010000435.1 GCA_014379485.1 Bacteroidia bacterium
GATATTCAGTTTGCAAATTCTTCAACTGAAATTGAAAGTTCATTGAATGAATTTAAACCTGATGTTTTTGTTGTTTACGACGACGGTTTCAATTACCTCACAAAAATGTGCCTGACCAATATGCGTGAGGCCGCTTTAGAAATGATTGAATTTGCGAAGAAGAAGAAATGTACTGTTATTGTAAGCAGTTCAGACGCGGCAGATCATTACGAAAAATACCTGGAGCGCGGCGCTGATTTTGTAATTCGCGGAGAGGCAGAAATTACTCTGCTTGAATTGGTGAATGCTTTAAAAGATAAAGTGCAAACAAATGCAATTGCAGGAATTGTTTTTAATAAACAAGGTGAAAATAAAACGCAGGAACTTGTTGTAAATTCCTTAAGAAAAGTTTTAAAAGATCTTGATTCTCTTCCTTTGCCTGCGTGGGATATTCTGAACATTGAACCTTACCGTAAAATGTGGATGGAAAAGCACGGATATTTTTCTATCAACATGGTTTCTACACGTGGTTGTCCGTATAAATGCAACTGGTGTGCAAAACCTATTTATGGCAACAGGTACAATTCTCATTCGCCCGCAAACATTATTGCGCAGATAGAACAGTTGAACAAGCTGAATCCTTTTGATCATATCTGGTTTGCAGATGATATTTTTGGTTTAAAACCTGGTTGGTTAAAGGAATTCGCGGATCTGGCTGAAAAGAAAAAATTAAAATTCAGATATAAAATACAGTCCAGAGCAGATCTGTTGGACGAAGAAACAATAAAGGATCTTGCGCGTTCAGGATGTGAAACGGTGTGGATGGGTGCAGAAAGCGGTTCGCAAAAAATTCTGGATGCAATGGACAAAGGAACAAGCATTAAACAAATTTATGAATCTACACGCTTGCTGAAAAAATACAAGATCCGTTCTGCTTTCTTCCTTCAATTTGGTTATCCCGGAGAAACGATTGAAGATATTCATCTCACTATAAAAATGGTAAACGAATTGTTGCCTGATGATATTGGCGTTTCAGTTTCTTATCCATTGCCAGGAACACCCTTTTATGAAAAAGTAAAAAACGAATTAAAATCAAAAGCAAACTGGACTGACAGTGATGATCTGGCACTTATGTTTCAGAATAATTTTCCACCTGAGTTTTATAAGCAACTGCACAGGTATATTCACAAAAGTTACCGCAAGCATCAGTCTATGGATCTTTTGAAAGGGTTTTTCGGGAATACAAATAATAAAGAGCGATTTAGAAGAATGCTGGCGCTTCCGTACTACGCCTTTGGCTCTGTGCTCGAAAAACATAAATTAAAAAAAATACTTCCGCATGCAGCAGGCTCCCTTTGATGCGTATGCTGAGGGGTACGACACCCATTTTACAAATTCTCCAATTGGAAGAATGCAAAGGGAGCGTGTTCACCGTTTTTTTAAACGCTTTGTAAAAACTAAAAAAAACATTCTCGAAATAAATTGCGGTACAGGTGAAGATGCCGTGTGGATGGCAAGAGCCGGGCATTCTGTTCTTGCTACCGATATGTCTAAAGAAATGCTGAACCAGGCAGAGAAAAAAAAACATATCAGAAAAATTGACAACCTTGAATTGCAACACTGTGCTTTCAAAGATCTTCACACATTAAAAACGAAACCATTCGATCTTATTTTTTCTAATTTCGGCGGATTGAATTGTGTTTCTAAAGATGAATTGAAACAGCTTTCTGATGATTTTTCGAACTTGCTTTTGCCTAAAGGAAGATTAGTGCTGGTAATAATGGGGAGAAAATGCAAATGGGAGCGCTCTTATTTCAAAAAAAAGAAAGAGAATGAAAAGGCAAAAAGAAGAATGAGCGAAGAAGGTATTAAAACAATGATCTCAGGTTGTTCCGTTGAAACGTGGTATTATTCTCCCAAAGAAATAATTAGAATATTTGCAGCGAATTTCAATGCCGTTAATACAAAACCGGTAGGACTTTTTATTCCGCCGTCTTACCTGAATAATTATTTCGGCAAAAAAAAGATCACACTAAATATTTTAAACCTGCTCGAAAAATTGTTCGGTGAGTTTTCAGTGTTCAGTGATTATGCAGATCATTATTTTATAATTTTAGAAAAAAAATAGTTTTGAGTATTCTATTTACACACGGATATTTTTTATGCGAGGATCCCAAAGAGCAGGAGATCATGAAGCCTTATGTCCCGTTGGGAATTCTATACATTAGCGCTTACCTGGAAAAAAACGGAATCAGCAATGAAGTATTCGATTCAACATTTTCTTCTTTTGATGAACTGAAAAGCAAACTTATCGCTGAACGCCCTGAGATTCTTGCTATCTATACCAACCTGATGACGAAACTGAATGTTTTAAAGATCATTCGCCTTGTAAAAAACGAATTGAAATTAATCGACACAAAAATTATTCTGGGTGGCCCTGAAGTCCGCCACCACCTTAAAAATTTCCTGGAGTATGGTGCAGATATGATTGTGATTGGTGAGGGCGAAGAAACGATGCTTGAGATCTGCAATTATTATAAAGAGCATAAAACACTTCCTGTTAATTGCAATGGAACTGCTTTTATTGAAACTACCACTAATTCAGTTAAGATCAATCCTGAACGGAACCTGATAAAAAGCATGGACGAAATTTGTGTTCCGGCAAGAAATAAAATTGATCTGCGCAAATACCTGAATGCATGGAAAAGTAAACACGGTTATTCAATGCTTTCAGTAAGTACTATGCGTGGTTGTCCGTACACTTGTAAATGGTGCAGCCGCGCTGTTTATGGCGGAACTTACAGAAGAAGAAAACCCGCATTGGTTGCAGAAGAATTGTTGCAGATAAAAAACGAATATCAGCCCGACAGGATCTGGTTTGTTGATGATGTGTTTACCATCTCGCACAAATGGCTGGAAGAATTTGCGAAAGAAGTAAAAAGTAAAAATGCAATTATTCCTTTCGAAATTATTACACGTGCAGATCGTTTGAATGAAGCGGTAATAAAAACGCTGAAGGATTGTGGTTGTTTCAGGATCTGGATTGGAGCAGAAAGCGGGTCGCAAAAAATTATTGATGCCATGGACAGAAGGGTAGAGGCGGGGCAGGTAAGAGAAATGATAAAACTCACAAGAAAAAACGGAATGGAAGCCGGCACGTTTATTATGCTCGGCTATCCGGGCGAAGAAAAAAACGACATTAAAGAAACGATAGAACATCTGATAGACGCAAATCCTGATCAGTACACAATAACAATTGCTTACCCCATAAAAGGCACACAATTGTATTCTGAAGTAGAATCGCAGATCACCACAGTAAACGAGTGGGAAAATTCTACCGACCGCGATATTGACTTTAAACGCGCCCGTTCTCACAAATTTTACGAGTATGGTGTAAGATGGGTTTACAATGCGGTAAATGCAGAAAGAGAAAAGAATTTTTTTAAGCGCACTAAATTGAGATTGAAAGCTGTTGCTTCGCAGATCATGATGGGGGTTTCATGAAAATTGGTTAAGAGTTATCTTTAAATTTAAACCATGAATACTTATTTCAAATATTTTGAGGAATACTCGGACAATGAAGGATTTCGATTTCTTGAACTGGATGAGGAATTCTATTGCCTTAGATCTATATTGGAGGAAAAGGATAAACTAAGGTCATCAAATTTTGTTGATTCAGATTTTGGTGATGGGTTGCCGGATCAGAGCCTGGAAGAAGCTCTTGATCAAATGACAGAAATTACTAAGACTGAATTTGAGGACAAATGGAATGAGTGTCTCGAACCTTTTAAAAGTGACTGGGCAAATTTGAAATCAGTTCTACGCGTAGGTGAAAAAGTTACTGCAGAAATTGTAATTTTTTATCCGCAAGGAACTGTGTTAAGTATAGGACAAATA
>JACMLS010000436.1 GCA_014379485.1 Bacteroidia bacterium
AACAGATGTGTTTAGAAAGCGGAGATTCTTTGCACATGGCAAACCTTTATATTGGAAAAGCTAATTCTTTTGGAGCTCTTAACCGTGTAAACGAAATAGAACCCCTGTTAAAATACGCATTGTCTGCAGCTGAAAGGTATGACAGTAAAAAACTAAAGTGCGTTACGCTTATGGTTTATTCTGATTTTTTTAAGGAAAAAGGAAAGTTAGATTCAGCAATTAAATATGTTCTTACCGCTAATGAAATTGCTTTGGGCCTGAATGAACCAAGGCAGATTCAGACTGGATACCGGACACTCTACGAACTTTATGAGTTAAAAAAAGATCATGAAAAAGCATTGCGCTACCTTGAGAGAGTAGTTGGTATGGAAGACTCTCTTAGTATAAGTGATTTTGATTCCAAACTCGCCAACATGAAATCTTTGTTTGACCTGGATGCAAAGGATAATGAAATTGCAATACTTACAAAAGACGGAGTGATAAATAAAGAACAATTAGCTAAGCAAAAAACTATTATTTTTTCTGCAGCAGGCGGCGGCGTTTTACTTTTTGCATTTCTCTTTCTGGCATACAGAGCCTATCGAAGAAAGAAACGCGACGCTGTTATTCTTGAAAATCAGAAACAGGAAATTGAATTCAAAAGCCTGATGCTCGAAGAAAAAAACTCAAAAATATCTGAACAAAAAGATTTAATAGAAGAGAAGAACAAAGAAATGCTTGATTCTATTAAATATGCAAAACGCATACAGGCATCTTTACTGGCATCAACAACGTTGCTTTCAAAAAACCTGCCGGAGTATTTTGTTTTTTACAGGCCAAAAGATATTGTAAGCGGAGATTTTTACTGGGCAACTGAATTGAGAAAACTAAGACCCGGTAAAATGTTTCAGGAAAAAGGCACGGAAGTAAAAGGTATTAACGAAGCATCAGAATTTATATTAGTGATTGGAGATTGTACAGGGCATGGTGTACCCGGCGCATTTATGAGTTTGCTCAACATCTCCAAACTGAGTGAAACTATCAACGAAAAAAAAATAAATAAGCCGGGTCTTATTCTTGATGCCGTAAGAAAAGAGATCATACATGTACTTAACCCGCCAGCCGAAGAATTTTCTGCGCAGGAAGAAGTGAAAGACGGAATGGATTGCACACTGATAAGACTGGATCTTGAAAGCATGACGCTGAACTATGCCGCTGCAAACAATCCCTTTTATGTTTTAAGGAACGGTCAGATAAATAGTTGTCCGGCAGATAAAATGCCGGTTGGTAAATCTCCCACAGAAAATATTTCGTTTTCCACTTACACAGTGCCATTGCAAAAGGGAGATATTATTTACCTTATGACAGACGGGTATGCAGATCAGTTTGGTGGCCCAAAGGGAAAAAAGTTTAAATACAAAGCTCTGCAGAATCTGCTTAAGTCAGGTTGCGATTTAAGTATGAGTGAGCAGAAAAAAGCAATTGAAAACGCTTTTGCCGCGTGGAAAGGAAGCATGGAACAAATAGATGATGTTTGTATTGTGGGAATAAAGATTTAAGCCTTTTCAGAGGAAGTTCAGGTAAATTGTGGATAAGAAAAATTTGGATTGTATAAAATAAATTTTCTATATTAGTAACCAAATTAAAAAATTATGGAAAATCTTGAATTAAAGGGAAATATGAAATTTCCAACCTTAAACTTTAACCCCACAACCGGTGTGTTTGAAATTTACGGACGTTCTTTGCCTGAAAACACAATTGATTTTTATAAGCCGGTTTTAGAGTGGCTGGAAACCTATAAGAGAAACGCTGCAGCTAAAACTACCGTAAACGTAAGTCTGGAGTATTTCAACACCAGTTCTTCTAAACTTATCCTTGATATTTTTAAAAAATTAAAAGAAATACACGCTTCCGGAAAACCTGTTGAAGTAAATTGGTATTACGAAGAAGATGACCCGGATCTTGAAGACCAAGGCCAAATCTTTAAAGATATTGTTGGCATTCCAATGAATCTGCACGCCATAAAAGAATTTTCATTCACATTTATGTAATTGAAAAAATGAGTTGTAAAAAAATCCGGCCAAAAACCGGATTTTTTTATTTTTTTTGTATTCTATCCCCTTTTCCGCCGGTATTCTTTTACTGTTTTTTAACTTCTCAATAACAACTTGCAGCGGGCATTATACCTAAATTTCATCTCCAAAAAAAGACTTTTTGTCTTTGCTGAATTGGTATCTTATTTCAATTTTTACATATGAAACACAAGAAGAAAATTATTTTTATTTCTATAGGACTGATACTTGCGTTGGGAACCTGGTTATATTTTAAAAACTCAGGTACCGGCAAAAACGATCTGTTTGCACAGGTTAAGAAGGGAGATTTTGAAATTACCGTTTTTGTTGCCGGAGAGCTGGAGGCAAAAAATTCGGTTTCTATTATGGGCCCGCAGGAATTGCAGGGATTGGGAATTTATCAGGTAAAAATTTCAGACCTCATTCCCGAAGGTTCTGTTGTAAAAAAAGGAGATTACATTGGCGAACTTGATAAATCAGAACTTGCTTCAAAACTAAAAGATGCAAACAACGATGTGCAAAAATACCAGACACAGTTAGAGCAGGCAAAATTAGATACCGCATTAACTTTAAGACAGGCACGCGATGAAATTTTAAATCTTGAATTTTCTGTTGAGGAAAAAAAACTCACGCTCGAGCAATCTACTTACGAGCCACCTGCAACCATTAAACAAATAAAAATGGATATGGAAAAAGCGATAAGGGGACTTGACCAGGCAAAGAAAAATTATTTGCTTAAAAAAAATCAGATGGTTGCAAAAACGCAGGAGGTGCTGGTTTCTCTGCAACGTATGCAGGATAAATACGAGGCAATGCTTGCGCTGGAAGCAAAATTCACCATCACCGCTCCCGAAGGCGGAATGCTGATCTATTACCGCGATTGGGATGGCGATAAAAGAATTGTGGGTTCTACCATTCACGCCTGGAATCCTGCTGTGGCCACTTTACCAGATCTCACAAAAATGATCTCTAAAACCTATGTAAATGAAGTTGACATTCGTAAGATAAAACAGAAACAAAAAGTAAGTATTTCTTTGGATGCTTATCCCGAAAAAAAACTGACAGGAGTTGTTTCTACGGTTGCAAATATTGGTGAACAGAATCCAAAAAACGATTCGAAAGTATTTGAAGTGATAATAGAAATGACACAAAAAGATTCTGTTTTGTTGCCTGCAATGACAACGGGCAATAATGTTATTGTAGATGTGATAAAAAATGTACTCTCTGTTCCGCTGGAATGTATTCATACCGATGAAAAAAATAATTCTTACGTTTTTTTGTCAGAAAATTTTTCTGTTGTAAAGAAGCAGGTAAAGCCCGGAAAGACAAATGAGAATTTCGTTATCATTGAAAAGGGTCTTGCTGAAAATGATAAACTGCTGCTCTCTACTCCTGAAAATGCTGCAGATATGAAACTTGTTCCCCTTTCAAAATAAGATGCGGTATTTTTCTCCACGAAATATTATTAATCTCGGAATTGCTTTCGAATCAATTTCTGCAAATAAAACGCGGGCATTTTTAACAGCGCTCGGAATTATTTTTGGTGTGGCTGCGGTAATTTCTATGCTGGCAATTGGTAATGGTGCCAAGCTCGAAATTATGGAACAGATAAAATT
>JACMLS010000437.1 GCA_014379485.1 Bacteroidia bacterium
AGCAATTTTATCTCTTTCTCATTCAGGCTGCCGAAATTCTTTTTTACTTCTTCATCAATAAAATCAAGTTCGGCTAAAGTTGCAAGGCCTTTTTCTGAGATGAGAATATCTACGTTTCTTCTGTCATTGGGGCATTCGGTTCTTTCCAGGTAACCTTTTTTTGCCAGTTTATCTACAATGCGAGATACGTCACTCATCCGGTCGAGCATACGTTCTTTTATCAGTTTTAAATTACAGGGTTTAGGGTACTGACCACGTAAAATTCTAAGAGTATTGAATTGTTGCGATGTAAGCTCTTTATTTTTAAAATGCTTTTCTGTATGAAACATGGCCCAATTGGCTGTAAAGAAAAGATTAATAGCAGCTTTCTGATATTCGTTTTTAAAGCTTTGCTGCGCTATTGCCTTTTCTAATTTCATTTGCTTTCTATTTATGCTTTTAAGGTAAATAAACTCCATCTTTCTTTCCAATCTGCCCGCTACCGAAAAACTATATAGCGAAGAAAAAAAAGGGGTTGCCCTATTGCAACCCCAAATTAAATGATAATTTTTGAATTAAGCCTTACTGCGCTTTGGTTACTTCAATATTACAATCAATTTTAACCATTTCACTTACAGCTACCCCGCCCGCTTCAAGAATTGCATTCCACTTTAAACCAAAATCCTTTCTGCTAATGCTTCCGTTAACCTTAAACCCCATTCGTGTCATTCCATACGGATCTTTTACTGATTTACCCGATGTTGTAACAGTTAATGAAACCTTTTTTGTTACATCACGAATGGTAAGATTTCCTTCCAGCACATAAGTTCCTTTTACTTTTCCGGCTTTCATAGATGTGCTTTTAAATGTCATTTTCGGAAATTTTTCTGCGTTAAAAAAATCATCGCTTTTTAAATGCCCGTCGCGTTTTTCATCGTCTGTGTTAATACTGTTTACATCAACAGAAAATTCAATTGTTGCATTTGTAAAATCTGTTTCTGTTGCCGAAGAAACTTTTCCCTCGTAAATTTTAAATTTTCCTTCTGTTTCGCTCACCATCATGTGGGTTACAGAAAATCCTAATTTAGAATGAGAAGCATCTACATTCCATTTTGTTTGTGCCGTTGTTGCCGCAGTTCCTAAAACCGTAAGCACAACTATTGTTTTAATTTTTTTCATTTTTGTTGTCTGTTTTTTTGTTTGACAATACAAATATACGTTACAACATTCTATGTTGCAACATTTAATTTGAGATATTTTTTATCTGGTTGATTTTTAAGTTATTAAAATTTATTTGGTAGTTTTTGGAATGATTCCTTTGGCCTCTAATTCCTCTAAAAAGGTTCTTTTACCGTTATAGTAGGCAGTTACAAAAGCATCTGGCTGTCCGGCACCTTTTACCTTTTTACAATGAGCAATTGCCTCATCAAGCGTTTTAAACTCGCCGCCAATTGTAAAGCGTGTAACCTCATCTTCTAATTTCAGTTTTTCTACGTTGCCAAGGCCTTTTAAATGTGCGTACGAATAATTTTTAGGAATCTTGTAGGCAGCAATCTGAACTTTAAACATTAAGCCTTCTTTGGTCATTGTAGAAGTTACATCCGGAATTGTTGTGGTAACTGTGTTTGTTGCAACTACGGTATTTGTAGTTACAACAGTATTGGTTGTTACCACTGTATTTGTAACCACAACCGGAACAGAATCTTTTTTAGAAAAATCAACATCTATCACTTTTTCTGTATAGCCGGCCTGGTTAATGAGAGAAACCATTTTGGTTATATCCGGATGTCCGTTTTGTTTATACTTAACAAGGTACTCCTCACCACCCGGCAAAGCCACCAGGTATTTTCCGTTATCAGAATTAGAATTAAAAGTTCTGAAATGTTTACCTGTTCTTGAAACTGTAATTTCAATATCAGAAGAAATGGGGTTTCCTTTGAGTGTTACAGTTCCTTTTAAAATTGCAACAGAAGGATTGTATCCTTCAAGTCCCGGCTCTACAAGATAAATATCCTGAAGACCTGCCCCACCCTCTTTTCCTGAAGCATAATACCCTCTTTTTCCATCTGTAGAAAGCACGTAATAAATATCATCGTCTGTTGTGTTAATCGGGTAACCTAAATTCTCCGGAGTGGACCAGGTTGTATCAGGATTCATTGAAGTTTTGAAAATATCGTAACCACCCATGCTGTTATAACCTTGGCTGCTGAATACGAGAGAAACCCCGTCAGGATGCAGAAAGGGTGCATCATCATCAAACGGAGTATTTATTTTTTCTCCAAGATTAATGGCTGTACTCCAGTTTCCATCGGCACCCAAAATAGAACGGTAAAGATCTTTTCCTCCAAAACCTCCGGGGCGTTCGCTTGAAAAAATTACCATTTTCTCATCAGGAGAAAGTGTTATGCTTCCTTCCCAGGCAAGAGAATTTACATCACCATACAATTTATCTGGTGCAGACCACTCGTTTCCTACCAATTTACTTACAAGAATGTCTCCGCCGTTTGTACGATCGTCTCTGAAAAGAAAAAGAGTTTGCCCGTCATGACTTAAGCAAATTGCAGCATCGTTTTCTTTTGAGTTTACCGGAATGATGGGCAAAGGATTTGTCCATACTCCGTTTTCTTTTTTAGTAATAAAAATATCTTCGTAATAAACACCGTAATTATCGGGTTCATTAAATGCGTTTTGTAAACCTCCAAAACTATTTTCTCCTTTGTAAGTAAAGATCATTACAGACTCATCAGCACTTAAGACCGGCACGTATTCTGAGTTTGCCGTATTAACCGGAAGACCTATATTATTTATTTTTGCGGGTACCGGTGTTGCTACTAATTTTTTTCCGTTGTTGCAGTAATTTCTTAAAAGAGGAATGTATTTTTTTATTTCGGGATCTACTTTTTTATTTTTTGCTTCAAAGGCATCCAGCAATGCAAGGGCCTCATCGAACTTGTAATTAAAATGATTTGCTCTTGCAAGATCGTATTCAATATTATGTACTTTTTTGTTTTTAGAATAGACTTCGCTAAGATATTGAAGGGAGCGCGGATGCCAGTCTGACCTTTCCAAACCACAAACGGCAGAAATATATTTAAGGTAACTTTCTGCCGGATG
>JACMLS010000438.1 GCA_014379485.1 Bacteroidia bacterium
AAAAACAACATCGGGTTTGTGTTTGTTTATGGATAAGACGCCTTCAGGTACATTAGAGCAGGTGTCAAGAATAGAAATTTCTTTGCAGTACTCGGTTAGCAATGAAGAAAGGGTGTTTCTCGCCCTTTCTTCATCGTCAATCAATATTGCTTTAATAAGATCCATTCTTCTGTTTTAAATTACAAGGTAAATTTAATCTTTTAAAGAGATCAATTATTAATGTTTAAACTCTGCTGCTTTTTGACAGGAGATAGGACCTAATGCTCCAATAAATCCGCCCATAAAAGAGGGACCGAATTTTGTGCCATCCCAGTTTTGATTGATTGCGCAATAGATCCATTTACATTCATTGTTTGGCCAGCCATGCGAAACCGCGGTAACCATACAACTTCTTCCGGTAATTATTTTCGAATTGCTTTTATCGTAAGTAGTTTTCCAGTCTTTAACAATGTAAACATAATCCATCCTGTCTCCCCAGGCAGCAGGTTTGTCTGCTGAAGCAAAAGGCTTGATCAAAGCGAAATATTCTTTTTCGCGCGCATCATCATTTACTGCCTGCGGTTTCAGGTCAAAAACTTCTCCTGCTGCATTGTTCAGGTTTTTTCTCATCAGTACAATTTCATCAAAAATTGCATTGGCTATTTTAGTGCTGTCCCAATCTGCCAATTTAGCTTTGTTCTTACTGATCACGTTCATGCAGCCACCTAAAAATGTGCAGGTATTGTCTTTAAAAAAACTTGGTTTTTCAACCCCGTCTTTTTTTTCAATTGTTGCGTCTGCAATTAAAATAATTTCCGGATCTTTTGAATAGCGATAGAAAACTACCCCGTCTTTAAATCCTTGCTTGGTTGCTCCCGGCATTAATTTATTGTAAAATTTAAAAGCGTAGTACCCGTTTTTTTCAATGTTTGCCTTCCCGATTTTTGCACCTCCCTGTATTTCCAGATCAACTTCTTTTGTTTCGTCTGCGTTTTTATAGCGCACCTGGTTTTTTGCCTCGTCCTTTATCCAGTGTATGGTTCCGGTAAATTCTTCGGGCCTGTACTCCCAGGTAAGTTCGCTCAACTGAAATGGCTTGGGCATATTCATCATGTTTTTTGCCGAAAAGCATAAAGGATATTTTGTAAAGTACTTTCCCGAAAACCCGCTTGCGTCAGAATGTTCTGTGGTATACACATCAATTCCTTTTGGTAAAGAAGCTGATTCGTTTGTTTCTGTGGTTTCTTCTGTTTTATCTTTTTTCTTTAAAAGATTTTTAAGTTGTGCCTGGCTTGCAAAGCTGATAGCTACTGCGGTAACCAATAAAATTGTTTTCTTCATACAAATGTTTTTAATTTACATGCAAAAGAAACAATAAAAAATGCGAGGGCAGAAAGCAATTCACGAAACGCTGCTTCTGTTTCATGAAACGGAAAACGGAATACTTATAACAACCTTAGTTCCGGTTGCAACACCATTTTCTTCCAGGTCAATTATTTTAAAACTATATTTCTGATCAGAATAACTATTCAGCAGATCTATGCGGTTTTCTGTTGCTTTGGTTGCAAACGAAGTATGCGCCGGGTTTTGTCTTTTCTTAATTTCTTCTGAGCGCTTTCTTCCAATTCCATTATCTGTAATTGTACACACGAGCACGTCTTTTAATGCAAATTCTATTGTAAGGGATTTCGCGTTTTTTTTGTGAAGCAACCCGTGCTTAATAGCGTTTTCTACAAAAGGTTGCAGGATCATTGCAGGAAGAAACACATTTTCGGTTTCAATTTGATCTGCAACAGTGATTTGAAAATGAAATTCGCTCCCAAAACGAAGCTTTTCCAGGTCGAGATACAATTCAAGAATTTCAATCTCTTCCTGCAAAGCAATTTTTTCGGTTCCCGATGCATCAAGCACTTTGCGCATAAGGCTGCTGAATTTACTGATGTATAAATTTGAATTCTTTACATCATGGTGCAATACAAGGTCCTGGATTGAATTAAGCGCGTTGAACATAAAATGCGGGTTCATCTGCGATTTTAATGCTGTGAGCTGAGAAACAACCACTTTGTTTTTCAGTTCTGCTTTTTTGCGTATGAACCTGATGCGTGCATTGTAAAACAAAGCAACTACAAATGAAGCAGTCAAAACCAGCACTAAATAAAACCACCAGCGCTGCCAGAAAGGTGTTGCTACAAAAATTTCAATAGATTTTACAGAGCTGCTTACTCCATGCTCATTCATTGCTTTTACCTGGAACGTAAATGTGCCCGAGGGGATTCTGGAAAATAAAACATAGGCTGCAGATGCGCTTATAGTATTCCATACAGAATCCAAACCAAGCAAGCGGTACCGGAAACTATAATTGCCCCTGCTCTTAAGTGCAACAGAAGAAACTGAAATTTTTAAATTATTATTATCAAAAGGCAAAATTAAACTGTCTGTTTGGTCTAATAAACGATCATTTATAAAAAGCGAAGAAATTGAAATACCCGGTACTACTTTGTTTTTCCATTGTGCATTTTTCGGAAAACAGATCAGTCCTTTATTTGTTGCCAGATAAATCTTTTCGCCCAGAATTTCTATTGCATTAATGTCTTTTGGATTAACAGATTGGCTTGTATTAAAAACTTCTGTTGTTTTATTCTCAAGGTTTAATCTGTGTAAATAATTTTCTGTAGACACCCACAAATCATTACCGTCTGCTTTAATGGTTTTTACATTGTTTTCTTTTAGCTGATCTTTATCCGTAAAATGAAACTTTATTCTTTTATTCTCAAAGCCGTAAACCCCGTCAGAAATTCCGGCGAGCCACATAATTCCGTTATTATAACAAAGTGTGCTGCCTGTAATTTTTTCCTTATGCGTGTCTAACAACTCTTTCCAGTTTCCATTTCCTTCAACCGTATAAATTCCGTCGCCTAAAAGAACATACATTAGTTTATTTTCAGGGTCATATTCAATTGCCCTGCCGCCCGTTCTGTTTAAGTAGGTATAACTTACCTTTAATGTGCGGATCATTTCGCTCAGGCAAACTTTAGCAATAAACCCTGAAAGAACAATGTAAGCAGTATCGTCCAGCAATTCCATATCTCTTACGTTTGACGCAGGAGGAAAAAATTGTTTGCCGCTTGCGTTTTCAATTATACAAAGCCGCCCGCGGGAAACAACAGTATAGCGCTCATTCTTTTTAATTGATTTTACCGCTATAAAACGCTCGGTTGAATTTGGAAATTTTTCTGACACTTCGTTTTTCACGGTGTTCAACTCAAAAACAGTTCCCAGGTACGAACCGGCAAGTAAATGCTCTTTGTCTGCCGATTTAATTGCCACGAGGTTGTTATCTGTAACAGAACTGTTTGCCGAATTGTATTTATTTACTTCCATTTGCGGAATAACAAAAAGGCCGCTCTGCAAAGTAGAAAACCAGTATTCTCCTTCTCTGTCGTGAAGAATGCTGCTGATTTTTTCTTTGGGAAAAAGTATCTCTTGCTTTTTATCTGTTCTGAAAGCGCCGAATGAAGTACTCACCCACAGTTCAATCCCGTCAGAATAAATAGAGTAAATTCTGGCATCTTTATCGGGCAACACAAAATCATGAAAGACCTCAAACGTTTTTCCATCTGTTTTGTAAATGCAGTACTTATTGTCTGCAATGTCTGTTTCTGCAAGAAGGTACAGACAGCCCAGGTGCTCTATTATATGGCAACTTTCACTTTGACCTGCCCTCACTTTTTCCGAAACAAGGTTTTCGAATTGTCCGCTTTCAACATTAAATTTCAAAGCAGAAATGTCATTTAAAAAAAGATAAAGGGATCCTTTAAAGAATTTCAATGCAATAATCCTGTTGTTTTTCTTCTTTAATTCATAACTTTTTATACTGTCGCCTTTTTCATTGTAAACACTCAGTTTGTTTTTATTGCCCACCCACAAATTACAATCTGCATCGGTTGTAAACTGAGGGTAAGAAGGATCAGAAGTTTTAAAATGCCTGATGATCTTTAACGAATCGTTCTGCACGCAGTAAACCTGTCCGTAAAAATTTTTACACCAGATGCGTTTTTTACTGTCAATTTGCAAAAAAGAAATTCCTCTTCCGTTTTGTTTTGGATTCGTGTATTGTTTATAGTTAAATCCGTCATACCTGAACAGGCCTGACTCGCAACCGATCCAGATATACCCAAAATCATCCTGCACAACTTTGTAAACCTCATTTGCAGGTAAACCGTTCTCATCATTCACCTGGTAAAAAACCGGGTGCTGCGAGAAAGCGTTTTGAAAGAGAAGGTAAAAAAATACAGCGAAAAAATATTTCATGCCGGCGATTAAAGGATGCCAAATTACTGTTTTTTTTCTTCCTTCATTTCTTCTGCCCCAATATCAATTTTTCCGCCTGGTTTTATTTTTCCATGCCAGAACAGGCAGGCTAAAGAATTTTTGCCGGGAACAGGATTGCTCAAACTATCACACTCACCTGAAAAAGTTGAATCTATAGCAAAAATTGAAAAGTCCTTTTGTATAATGCTTGTAGATGAGCAATAATTTATACAAGGTTCTCCACTGCAACCTCTAACCGCAAGTGGTTTTGAGTCAATGAAATTTCCTTGTTTATCATAAGTGCTTAAAACTGCAATAAAATCATCCGCTGGCAACAGGGTAACAATGCCATAAAAATTCGTTGTGTCAGCAAGCATTCCGTAATAAATTGACAGGGGATTTTTTGCAAACAATGTGTCTTTTGTATCAATAGTTTTTAAGCTTGCTTCTCCTAAATCAGAAGGCCGGAATTTAAACGGAAGGTTTAAAATTCTAAATTTTTGTTTGTATTGATGAAATGCTATTTCTGATTGCGTTTTTTCTGTTGAGCAGGAAATCAGCAGCAGAACCATTGCCAGCAAAAAACAAAAAGCGTGTTTTGCAAATGAGCTTTTAATCATGAATTTTAAATTGAATCTTTCTTTTCATTACAGATGTTTTTCCAAGTAGAAATCCATAAACGGAACTCTAATCCATTAAAAAATTAAAATGCACCACCTTCTCCCCTTTTCCACCACAGGATTTATAAAAATCCAAGGCGTGTTCATCTTCCTCATGAGCCGGAACAAAAAATTCTTTTATTCCGCTTTCTTTGCAGTAATTTTTTAATTCTTCAATTAATTTTTTACCGAATCCCTGGCGCTGAAATTCCTTTTTTATTCCAACATCATAAATAAAAATTTCTGAACGCTCAGCATCATACATGGGCAATTCAAATGCTGTAAGGCCGCCGGCTATTTCATTTTTGTGTTTTACGACCAGCACAATAAAGCCGGGTTTTTGGAGCAAGGCTTTCAAATAAGATTCTGCAGGAACAGTGGTTTTGCCGGTTTCAAAAACTTCGTTGAATAAGAGAATGAGTTTTACGAAAGTCTGCGCATCCTCTTTTCCTAATTTTATTAGTTGTGTACCGGAGTCTTCCATTTTTTATTTATTCATCATTTCTATAGTGAGAAAAATCTAATTGAAGATACATAAAATACAAACGCCCGCACTGAAATTCAGTACGGGCGTTTTAAATTAAATTCCGTTAAAAAATTTACTTCGTAACCACAATTTTCTTGCGGATCATCTGACCTTTGTTGTAGCCTGAAATAAAATAAATTCCGCTGCTAAGATTTGCAATGTTTGTTGTAAAATTGTTTGCAGCGTTTAATTTTACTGTTTGCAGTGTCTGACCCAATTCATCGCTGATCATAAAAACACCTTCGTTTGCAGAATGAATGGTAAACACTCCTTTATTCGGATTTGGATAAACACTTAACAGCAGGTCTGTTGTTTGATTGTTTATTCCTGTAGTATTAATATTTACACAGGCAGAAGTATCTGAACAACCGTTAAGTGTAACTACCACTGCGTAATCTCCGTTTACAAGCGCAATGTAGTTCTGATTGGTTTCGCCTGCAATTACAGAATTGTTGCTGCAATCAATCCACTGGTAAGTTGCAGCGGCCTGATTAGAAATAATTGTGTCTACATTTAAACTTGTTGTAAGATCAGGAAGAGAATTAATGGTAAGATCAACAGTGATCACGCTGTCACAACCCATCATATTAGGAATGGTGTCGTTGTAAATTCCGCTTGCTGCCCACGTCATTCCGCTTGGTGATGTGTAACTTGTACAGGCAGTAACCGTAGTGCTTGCGCTTGTGCTGTTCAGAATAGTTAAGTTGGTGGTAATAATACTATCGCAACCCATCATATTCGGAATGGTATCGTTATACGTTCCGCTGATTGACCAGGTATATATTCCGCTGGGTGATGTGTAACTGTTACAGGTAGTAACCGACGGATTTGCGCTTGTACTGTTCAGGATAGTTAAGTTTGTTGTAATGATACTGTCGCAACCCATCATATTCGGAATGGTGTCATTATACGTTCCGCTGATTGACCATGTGTACATTCCGCTGGGTGATGTGTAACTGTTGCAGGTAGTAACTGATGGATTTGCGCTTGTACTGTTGTTAAGCGTTAAGTTAACGGTTAATATACTGTCGCAGCCAAATACAGAGGGAATTGTATCGTTATACGTTCCGTTGCTGTTCCAAACATACAAACCGCTTGGCGATGTGTAAGTGCCGCAACCTACTGCATTAATAGTGCTTGCTGAAGGAACACATACGCTTACCATTCCGCAAACAGTATCAATACCACAGGTTGTGTGTACATAAGAGCAAACATTATAGTTGCCTGAAGCGGCATAAATATGTTTTGGATTGTAAGCAGTATCCAAAGGGCTTCCGTCGCCGTAATTCCACACAGAAAATAAACTGGTATACAAAGAATCTGTATTGTTACTAAACTGAACCGTATCTACAGAAACGGCCGCATTGAAACTATATAACATTAAAGTATCGTAGTATAACCATGCACGGCTTATGCTGCCAGCTGCTTCTGTCCACAACTGTTGCGGCGTTGTAGTTGGAAGCGGAAACTGCATTCCTAATCTCTGAACCGGAAAAGTCAAACCGTTAATATTAGAAGTAAATCCGGCCGGAGCATAAGAGTTGGCGGTTGCTCTTGAAGCAAGCACACCAATAATATCGCCCTGGTTTACAATTATATTTCCTGTTGGAAGAATTCCTGTTGCAGGACCATTCTGTACAAGGTATAAAATCTCAAAGGCATTGGTAGTTGTACTGTAAAGCGGTGGTGTTGCACCAAACCTTACAATAGCAAGATTCTGGGCTCCTGTGCCCGCTTCTGTTGGAATTTCTGCTCCTGTAATAGTAAAACATGTGGGAGCTGTAAAATAATAGCCTCTTACACTTCCCGTAAAGGTACTGCTGTGAGCCGGCATTGGCATTTGGGTCATTGTTTGAGCCCGAAAGTTCGGGGTGAATGTTAGGGCAAGTACGACTGAAAGTAAAAGTTTTTTCATTTTGGGCGGAGTTGGTTTGGTTTTTAATTGGTTGCAAAGGTACTCAAAAAAGAGAGTTATGATTTTATCTCTTTCCACTTCCTTGCAATGTACTTTTCAGAAGTGATCAGCGCTGTTTGAATTCTTTTTGCGTAATGTATACTGTCTAAAACTTCTTTTTGTTTTTCGTCAACAATTTTCTTTTGCTCTTCAATAAGTGTTTTGGCTTTTTCCACTTCTTCTTTTTGATGAAGAATAAGCTTGTTGGCTTTTTGTTTTTTTGTTCAATGAGTTTTTATTCTTTTGCCAGGTTTAATTCATTTATCATCTCAAGCAGTTTTTTGTGTCCATCAGGCAAACAATAATGCCAATGATCATATTCGTAAATCAATTTTTCGTTTGGTTTATACGCTGCTTTAAGATTTTGAAGTATTTGAGAATAATCCTCATTAGTGTAAATAAAAATAA
>JACMLS010000044.1 GCA_014379485.1 Bacteroidia bacterium
AATGCTTTGGCGCGAAAAATGAATTACGCGGAAATGCTGCGGGAGGGGAAGGAAATACGACGGTAGTGCCATCCCGACAAATTTGTCGGGACACTGATTTACGCAGATTAGGGCACAGGAATGCAAAAAGAATAATCTGTGAATTTAATCTGTGCTAATCCATGAAATCTGTGGCAAGAATTTTTTTTCGCAAATCATTTAACCAGCTTCTCCATTACCCCGCAATACAAATTAACGTATTTGGTATTGAAAGCTGCAATTGAATTTTTCAATTCATCAGGCAGATCTTTTTCTTTTTTCTTAAGCCGCGCCAGTTCAGAAAGATCTTCCCAGAGTTTCAGATAATCTGTCAGTATCTTTTTCTCTTCCTGCGCTTCTGTAAATTTTAAATTTCTTTTGGAGAGTTTTAATGAAAATTCAAAATCTTTTTTGAAAATAAAATAAATGGTTTCGAGCAAACGCAGCTGAATATCAAACGGCAAATAGAAACTTTTTTCGTTTATACCAAAACCTACGTTTATATAATGGATCGCTTCTTTCAACTCGCCCGAAGCAAGAAAAAGTTTTGCATAGGACAATGCGCCGCGCGTTGCAAAAATATCCATGCCCTGTGCAATGCAGGGCGAAAACACTTCGTCGAGCATTTTTTTTGCGCCATCAATGTCTTTGTGAATTATTTTGAGGAGTACGTATTGTTCGCAGAAATAATAATACCCGTACATGTTTTCTTCTACACCGTTTTTAAAAGCGAGTGCGTATTCTTTGTTTGCTCTTTCCAGCTCTCCTTCCATAAACAAAGCATCTGCAAACAATAACTGAAGAAAACTTTTTATATCAATTTCAAAGAACCAGGCAATCTGTTCTTTTAAGCCCATTGCTTTCTCTAAATAAAAGAGCTTTTTCTTTCCGTCTTTTTCGTAGTAACTGTACCAGCTTGCTGCTGCACGGTATAAATAGTAAAGGGCCAGAAAATGTTTTCCTTTTTTTAACTCTTCTTCTTTTTTTATTTCAGCTTTAAGATCAAAGCCCAATGAACGCGTTGGGTTTTTAGAAGCGGCGCAACGGTTTACATCGGCAAATAAAACATGGTACTGCACATACAATTCATCTGATAGTGTTTTTTTCTCTTTAGCCTCAAGGTATTTTTTTCCTGATTCCAGCACTTGTTTTTTATCGTAATACTTAAACGGAAAATCTATGAAGAGATGAAACAAGCCTAAATAAAATTTTTCGAGAATTTTTTTTCCGGGTTTAAATTTCTGCAATTGTTTTTCCTGCGTACTTGCCTCGCTTCGCAACAAAACAAAATGGCCTTTCTGTTTCAGGTATTCGAGCAAAGCAATGCCGCCGGCCGGAACCAAAGCGCAGTAAAATTTATTGAGCAGAACAGAATTTATTTTATAAAGGTGAGAAGAAGAAATTTCGAGCGCAGTACAGATCTCTTCGGGCTCCGGAATTTCTTTTTGCAGGTAAGAAAGTGTGTAATTAAAAAGGGCCTGCTCTTTTCCTATCAGCCTTACGGTCTTTACCGTCCGCAACTCCTCTTCGCCTAAACTTTTTAAAAACCGGTGCAACTGAGACATGATACGAAGGTAAAAAAAAACAGGGTTCGCGAAAAGAAAACGTTTCCGCAAACCCTGATTAAGAAATTAAAAATTATTCGAAAATTTTAAAAGCAACCGCACTCATGTAACCTATAAGGGTTGATAAGCCCACCACTTTGGTTCCGCCAATGTGTACTGCTTCCGGAATCATGGTTTGAGCAATCATGGTAAGCATGGCACCTGCTGCCAAACCTTCTACTGCAATCATGGCTTCGTGCGGAATTTCTGCTCCCAGAAAATAACCACCCATTGATCCAAGCGCTATTATCAAAACCAAAGACATCCACATCATCATAATCTTGAAAGTTGTCATTCCGCTTTTTTTCATACCAATACTGGCAGAAAGGGCCTCAGGAAAATTTGAAAGAAA
>JACMLS010000439.1 GCA_014379485.1 Bacteroidia bacterium
GACGCAAACACAGAAAAAAGAAAAAAAAATCTCGCGCTGTTTCTTTCGCTGGGCGGATTGGGATTATGCGCTTTTGTGATCTGGTTTGTTATCAGGGCAAATAAAAAAGTAAAGCTTGCAAACAAATTAGTAAAAGAACAAAAGAAACATGTTGAAGAACAAAAAGCAATTATTGAAGAGAAACACAAAGATATTACTGACAGTATCTTTTACGCACAAAAAATTCAGGAATCGCTTATTATTCCGGAAGCACAATTAAAAAAATCATTGCCAGAAAGTTTTGTTTTGTATGCACCGCGCGATATTGTAAGCGGAGATTTTTACTGGTACGGTGAGCGCGATGGTTTTAAAATTCTTGCCGTTGCAGATTGCACAGGACACGGAGTTCCCGGCGCTTTCATGAGCCTTATCGGAATTTCATCGCTCAACCAGGTTGTGCTTGAACGCGGACTTACATCGCCCGCAAAAATTTTAGATCTGCTCAGAGAAAAAGTAATTCAGTCTTTAAACCAGAACAACGAAGACAGCCACAGAAAAGACGGAATGGATATTTCTGTAATTGCGTTAAAGAACAAAGAACTGATCTACGCAGGCGCAAACAATCCTTGCATTATCTTAAGAAACAAAGAAATTATTAGTTTAGAGGCGAATAAACAACCCGTGGGTTTTCACGAACACGCAACAGCTTTTTTTGAAAAGAAAACAGAATTGCAAAAAGGAGATTTGATCTATTTATTTACCGATGGTATTGTTGACCAGTTTGGCGGAGAAAAAGGAAAAAAATTAAAAATAAAATATTTTAAAGAATGGCTGCTTGAGTGTTCAACTATGGAAATGCCAAAACAAAAAGAATTCATACAAAACAAATTAAAAGACTGGAAAAGAAATTTTGATCAGACTGATGACATTTTAATTACAGGAGTAAAATGCTGAAAAACCTTTTTATACTAAGCGTTTTAATTTTCGCCGGGAGCGGAATGACGCGCTGCAAAGCAAAATATTCACTTAACGGATCCACAATTCCCGTTGAAGCAAAAACTATTTCGGTTTTGTTTTTTACTAACCAGGCACCGCTTGCCGGCCCAACGCTTGCACAAAAATTTACAGAAAAACTGCGCGACGTAGTTTCGTCTCAGACCAACCTTGCGCTTAAACAAAACGCGGGAGATCTTAATTTTGAAGGCTACATAAGCGAATATTCTGTTGCACCAGTCGCCATTCAAAACGGAGACGCGGCCGCTTTAAACCGCCTTACCATAACCGTAGTTGTAAAATACACCAACAAGTTTGATAAGTCAAAAGATTTCGACCAGTCCTTTACCCGCTTTTCAGATTTCAAAGCCACAGAAACATTATCTTCGGTAGAAAATGCAAAAATAGAAGACATTAATAAACAATTAACTGAGGACATTTTTAATAAAGCGTTTAATAATTGGTGAGTTTCAAACCAAAACTAACTAACTGTAAACCTGAAACTGAAAACGAATTTTGAAGAGAGAACAATTCATACAGTACATTGAAAATCCGCTTCTGTTGGGAGATGCGAACATTTCCGAATTAAAATCGGTGGTGGAGACCTATCCTTTTTTTCAGACAGCTCATTTGTTGTACGCTAAAGCATTGAGTAACGTAAACCATATTGATTATTATACAGGTCTTAAAAAAACTTCTATTCTTGCCGGCGACCGGAAAATTTTATATGAACTGATCACAAAATCTTCACCACAAAAAAACACAAGTGCTTTTTCAGAAAAAACATCTGAAGAAAAAGAAACAATAAAACACGAAAAAGAGGAAACAGAAAAAAAGAACCTGGTGGCAGAAAAAATTATTCTGCCCGAAATAAAATTAGTTTCAAATATTTCAGAAAAAACAAAACAAAAAGAGCAGACAATAAATTTTGAAACCAAACCGCTCGTTGAAACCAGCAAAGAAGAAAGCAGGCACGAAGAAGTTGAACAACAACACAAAGAAAAAACAACACGCATAGAATTAGTTGTTACCAACCGCGATGAGAAAAAGCCTGAGGAGAAAAAAGAAGAACAGCAAGTAATAAAACAAGAGGAGAAAAAAACTCCCGAAATTTTTATTGAGCCAAAAGAAAAAAATGTTGACGATGTTGTGCTCGGGCAAGTGGTAAACGCATACATTGAAACAGAATTTTTCGACGTAAAAAATATTGATAAACCCATTAAGCAACAGCAACCCGTTGAAATTGATCCGGAAGAAGGCAAAAAAATTCTGACCGAATCACTCAACGAACCTCATTCTTTTTCTCAATGGCTCAAACTTCTGTCAACCGAAAAGAAAAAAGAAGAAAAACACATTAGTACAGAAAAAGAAATTTCTGAAGAAAAGAAGATCAGCAACACTGAAATTCCGGCAAAAAAGATCGTTAAAGAGCAGGAAAAGATCATCAACAAAATAATCTCTACAGAGCCGTCAATATCAAAACTTAAAAAAACAACCGAATTTTTTAAACCGGTAGAAAAGGCCAAAGAAAGTATTATTAAAGATGAAACCCTTGTTACTGAAACACTTGCGTGGATATTGGAAAAACAAGGCAAATTTCCGGAAGCAATTAGGGCCTACGAAACCTTAAGTTTGAAATATCCCGAAAAAAGTGTTAAGTTTGCCTCCCTTATTTCAGAAATAAGAATTAAACAAAAACAGAGATAAAAATGGGACTTTTAGGAATTTTAATTATTTTAGTTTGTGCAGTATTGATCTTTATTGTACTGGTACAAAACTCAAAAGGAGGCGGATTAGCATCTAACTTTGCCTCTAACAACCAGATCTTAGGTGTTGCAAAAACAAAGGATATTCTTGAACAAGTAACTTGGGGAGCAGCCGGATTGCTTTTCATTTTTTGTTTGCTCTCTACACCACCGCACGCAGCAAATACTACTAAAGTTGACCCTAAAGCAAAAACAACTACAACCGGAAAAGGCTCTCAGACCAAAGGTTTGGCAAAGGCAACTCAATCGCCAATGAAAAACCCTCTTGTAAATCCAACCGCCCCAACTGGTAAACCTTAATAAAATTCATAAAAAATGTCAGCCTGTCACCAATGGGCTGACATTTGTGTTTTTATCCCCTTCGAAAAATGCAATTTTGACCAATAAAGACGCAGTTTTTTCATTGGCACAATTAATGACTTAGGCAAATCACAAAACCAATAATACACTAATCAACTAAATTAATAACCATGGGAAAAGTAAGTCTTAAACCTTTAGCCGACAGAGTTCTTGTAGAAGCAGCTCCGGCAGAAGAAAAAACAGCAGGTGGAATCATTATTCCTGACACCGCTAAAGAAAAACCACAAAAAGGAAAAGTAATTGCAGTTGGTGCCGGCAAAAAAGACGAGCCAATGACAGTGAAAACAGGAGACTCTGTACTTTACGGAAAATATTCCGGAACAGAAATTCTTGTAGACGGAAAAGAATACCTGATCATGAGAGAAAGCGATATATACGCTATCCTTTAATCAAACTCATCAACTTTCTAAACTTTTAACTTTCAAAACATTCTTAACTAAAAAACAAAATGGCAAAAGATATAACATTTAACGTAGAAGCAAGAGACGCCCTTAAACGCGGTGTAGATGCTTTGGCAAATGCAGTAAAAGTAACATTAGGTCCAAAAGGGCGTAATGTGATCATCGATAAAAAATTCGGCTCGCCCGTAATTACTAAAGATGGTGTTACTGTTGCAAAAGAAATTGAATTGACAAACGCTGTAGAAAACATGGGAGCGCAACTTTTAAAAGAAGTAGCTTCTAAAACTGCTGACGCTGCAGGAGACGGCACTACTACTGCAACTGTATTGGCGCAGGCAATTGTTACTGCAGGATTAAAAAACGTTGCTGCAGGCGCAAATCCAATGGATCTGAAACGCGGAATTGAAAAAGCTGTTGCCGCAGTTGTAGAAAGTTTGAAAAAACAATCAACCCCAGTTGGAGCTGAAAGTAAAAAAATTGAACAGGTTGCAACCATCTCAGCTAACAACGATAGTTCTATCGGTAAACTGATTGCAGAAGCAATGTCTAAAGTAAAAAAAGAAGGAGTTATTACTGTTGAAGAAGCAAAAGGTACTGATACAACTGTTGAGGTTGTGGAAGGAATGGAATTTGATCGTGGCTTTATCTCTCCTTATTTTGTTACCGATGCAGATAAAATGCAGGCTGTGTTAGAAAGCCCGCTTATTCTTATCTACGATAAAAAAATAAGCAGCATGAAAGAATTACTGCCTATTCTTGAAAAAGGAGTGCAGACAGGAAAACCAATTTTAATTATTGCTGAAGATATAGACGGAGAAGCGCTTGCAACATTGGTTGTAAATAAAATTCGTGGTTCTCTGAAAATTGCTGCTGTTAAAGCTCCGGGTTTCGGAGATCGCAGAAAAGCAATGTTAGAAGATATTGCAATTCTTACAGGCGGAACTTTAATTTCTGAAGAAAGAGGTTTTAAATTAGAAAATGCAGATTTAAGTATGCTTGGAAAATGTGAGAAGATCACAATTGACAAAGACAATACAACTATTGTAAACGGAGCTGGTAAAAAAGCAGACATCGTTGCAAGAGTAAATCAAATTAAGGCACAAATTGAATCAACTACATCTGATTACGATAAAGAAAAATTGCAGGAGCGTTTGGCTAAATTAGCCGGTGGTGTTGCAGTACTTTATATTGGTGCAGCTTCTGAAGTTGAAATGAAAGAGAAAAAAGACCGTGTTGACGATGCTTTGGCAGCTACACGCGCAGCAGTTGAAGAAGGAATCATTCCAGGCGGCGGAACAGCTTATATCCGTTCTATTTCTGTATTGGAAAAATTAAAAGGAGATAACGAAGACGAAACAACAGGAATTGCAATTGTAAAACGTGCGCTTGAAGAACCACTTCGCCAGATCTGTGCAAACGCAGGTATTGAAGGCTCTGTAGTTGTAAACAAAGTACGCGAAGGAAAAGATGATTACGGTTTCAATGCTCACACTGAGAAATACGAAAATCTTTACCGTTCAGGTGTAATCGATCCAACTAAAGTAGCTCGTATTGCTCTTGAAAACGCAGCATCTGTTGCAGCAATGCTTTTAACAACTGATTGCGTTCTTGCTGAAAAGAAAGAAGAAAAATCTGCTCCAATGGGTGGACACCCAGGAATGGGAGGAATGGACGGCATGATGTAAAAGCGCGCCTTTTTTCCGGCTCCGGCGTTGCTGCGAATTGTTTTTGATTTTCACTTACTTGCGTAAGCTCAAACCAAAAAAATTCTGGCGCCTTGGATCCGAAAAAAATTCATCGCTTTTACAAGTTCAAATAAATTTAATAAAAACCCTTTCGTGAAAACGGGAGGGTTTTTTGTTTGTTAAAAA
>JACMLS010000440.1 GCA_014379485.1 Bacteroidia bacterium
AAAGATTCACCTCATCAAACAAAGGCTTTTTTCCGTACTGAAGTGTAAGATTTGAAACAGTGATCATTCGTAAAATTTTGAGGGCGCAAAGATAGCGAAAAATAGTTGTTTGTTATCAGTTACCGGTTAATAGTTGAGCTATTTCTCTTATAGAAAACCTGCACTTATTAACTATTAACTTAAAAACTCTGACTAACAACAGATAACTATTTACCAGCTACTCATTTTTTTTAACCAGTTATAAAACCCTGTTGCATTTTAAGAGCCCTGGCCTTATCTTTAGCTTACCAAATCTGCGGAATGAAAAAACTCTTACTCCCTGTTTTTTTTCTTTTTTTCTCAGTGTTCTATTCTCAGAATGGTTTTTATGTAAATTCTCATTGCCTGTGGCAAGGCATTACCTCAACCACCAATACCGCAATTGATCTTAACGGAGGGTATTGGACTGCCTATAACACTTCAATTCCTGGTGCTGTTGATGTTTTAAATCTCAGCAACGGAAACTGGAATACTTTAACAAGCCCTTTTTCTTCAATTCCGTCCAACAAAAACCATTTTGTACAAACAGACGCAGCGGGTAATTTATGGCTTTGTTCTAAAAACGGTTTGGCAAAATACGATGGGGCTAACTGGACAACTTTTACAACCACCAATTCAGGAATTGCAGGCAACAATGTGTCTTGCCTTACTTTTGATCAGACCGGAAATTTGTGGGTGGCAACTTACAGTGGACTTTCTTTTTTTGACGGAAGCAACTGGACCAACTACACAAAAGCCAGTTCTGGTTTTTTGTCAGACTCCATTTCTGCTTTGTATTTTGAGTGGCCCGGCACTATTTGGTTAGGAATGCCAAAAGGAATTTCAAAATTCAACGGCTCTGTGTTTTCTAATTTTCTAATTCCCTCACCAAGTTCAGCGGGCAACAAGGTAAACGGTATTGCTAAAGATGCAAACGGAGATTACTGGCTTTCTACCAAAGGCTACGGAATACAGAAATTTGATGGAAGCAACTTTACAGATCTTGCCACTATTGCACCCAAAGTAACAAACCTTGCAGCAACAAATTTCTTTAACACTTTATCTTCATCTGCTACGAACGAAATTTGCCTGTATAATTTAAATGAAAGCGGGGTAATTAAATTAGTAAATGGCGAACCTGAATTTTATTATTTAAAGAATCTGAATTTAAGTCCGCTGCACAAGACCTCAGTAAGCAATCTCTTTTATCCCGGTACCGCAAAGCTCATTACAACAGCAGTTTTATCTCCCGGAAATACTTTGGCATACATTACACTTATTACCGCTAATTACCGCGGCCTGGGGCTTGGCCCACATCAGGGCGCAAATCCTGATAATTATAAATATTTAGAAATTAATAATATTAAAGCTTCCGTTTCAAATCGTGGCGATGCGCATTGGGATTATTCTGCCTTCTCAGACTTTGAAGCACCTAAAGGTTCAGGAAAAAAACCGGTTTTTATTTCATCTTTATGGATGGGCGGAAAAGATTCTGTAAACCAGTTGCATGTTTCAGCGCAAACATACAGGCAAAACGGTTCTGATTTCTGGCCGGGTCCGCTCGATACAATTTCTGCAACAACAGATTCTGTTACTTCAAATAAATATGATAAGGTCTGGAAAATAAATACAGATATGATCTTTTATTTTCAGCAGGCGTTTGCTACAGGAAACGTGCAAAACGGAACTTATTCTGTTCCCGAAGATATTTTAACCTGGCCGGCACACGGAAGCGGAAATTTTTCGAGAAAGCTTGCGCCCTTTGTTGATGTAAATGCAAACGGAATTTACGATCCATTAACAGGTGGAGATTATCCGAAAATAAAGGGAGATGAATCTGTTTATACTATTTACAACGATAAACTCGCTTACCACGGAGAATCGCATGGCGGAATTCCTTTTGGTGTAGAAGTACATTATGAAGAATACGCATTTAACTGCCCTGCAATAACTGATAGTTTAAGTTCTGTGAACAATACAATTTACCGCGATTTTACGATCATCAATCGTTCAACAAATACTTATGATAGTGTGTATTTTGGTTTTATGGAAGACACAGACATGGGCGGCTACAAAGATGATCAGATCAGCACAATTCCGCAGAATAATTATGTTGTTGCCTATAACGGAGATTCGCTTGACCTTGGCGAAGCCGGAGAAGCGGGCTACCAGTCGAATTTACCGATTATGAGTTTTGTGATGCTGGATGGCCCGCTTGCAAATCCTGGAGACGGAATTGACAATGATAACGATGGTTTTATTGATGAAGCAGGGGAAAAATGTTTACTCACCAATACAGGTCCCATGTCTGCATATTCAGCTACAGCATGTACTTTTAATCCAACTGCTCCTAACGATTACTATTTATTATTGCGATCTTTTTTACCTGACTCCACGCATTTGCAGGACACAACGTTTTGTTATCAGAAAAATCCGGTAAATTTTATGAATGAAGATTTTCCGTTTAACTGGCAATGGCCTAAAGAAGCACGCGATATTAATGTTCTTTTAGGAAGCGGACCTTTACATATTGGCGCAGGAGACACCCTGCACTATGCGCTTGCTTATGTCTTTACGCAAGATTCAACGCTGCCCTTAATGAACGGAACAAACTATCTTCCCGACCTTTTCCTTGCCAACCAAAAAGATGTGCAACATGCGCAACAGTGGTATAACACCGGTAATTTTCCGGGCTGCGCAAATCTTTCAATTGGAATAAAAGAAAATA
>JACMLS010000441.1 GCA_014379485.1 Bacteroidia bacterium
AATTATTTTGAAAGGAAAATTTTTCTTTTTCAAATGCGCCTGTCCTGGCAAGGACATAATATTGGTAACCACCAAGAAAAATAAATCTCGAGGCCTGTAGGGACGAAATGGAAATTACTCTTTGAATTTCTAATGATTTCATCCTACGGGATGGTGTTTTCGGATTTTTTTTCCCTAACCATAATTGTTCCTAACAACATCGTACCTATGCTTGATAACCAAAGCCAATAGCCAGCTTCGCGAGAAATAATTTTATGATATACTCCGGTGTTTGGATCTTTAATGTCAACGCAAAGTAAAAAAGCAAGAGCAATCAAAAAAGCTAAAACACTTAGAAAAACAGACACTTTTGGTTTGAAGAAAATGAATACCCAGGAAGCCCAAAGGAGCGGGTTCGCTAACCAAACCAAATAGGTTTGCCCGTAATTAAAAGCACCTACAAATCCAAAAATCGCAACTGGTAATGAACCTGCACAAGAGTCAGTTTCGCAATAACAGTTTTTTGTCAGAGAAAATATGTATAGCAAACCACTAAGGCAGACGATTAAGATTTTTATCGATTTTCTGAGATTAACAGCCATAAAAGCCCATTCAATATTTTGAAAGATAATCTTTAGAGAATTTCTTGTGCAAGTGTGATGGAATTATAATTTTCCGATAAATCGTAAACTAATAACTCACTTCGTTTTGAATAGAGTATTTCATTGGCATTTCTTTGCCGTTCAGATTTAGTTTAAACTCCTGTTGCAGATCTGTTTTTGTGGGCCAGCCTGTTGCAATATCAACAGTAAAAGTTCCGGTAAGTGTTCCGTCAATGGTAAATTCATTTCCAAAACTTTGCCCTTTGCCGCTTAGTTTTCCTTCAATAGAAATGATTGCGTTTGTGCCTTGAATTTCTTTTAAAGTATATTTTGCAGAACAATTCATTTTATTGCCTGCCTTAATTAAAATATCGCGCTCCCAGCTTTCGCCCACTCCTACCCTGTTTGCCGGATAGCGAATAAAAAACTGTAAACGGTTTTCTGTAGAATCTACAAAACCCGAGTCGCTGACCTGAACTTCGATCTGTTTATTAAAAGCAGCATCGTACTCAGATCTGAATTTTTTTCCGAGAAAAGAAAACACAGGCATGCACACCATTCTCACATCCTGCGAAATTGAATCTGTTCCGCCTGCTTTGGCAGAAACATTTTTCCCTCCTACAAAACCAGTCATGGAAACACTGTCGTTTTTCAGTTCCAGTTCAACTTTTCCATCTGGCAAAGTATCTGCTTCTCCGGTTGAAATAATTTTGAATGAAGTAATGTCTCCGGATGTAACTGAGTTTACAGAAAATTCGTAATCTGTTTTTAAAACGGATTTGTGCAAGGGTTTAAATGCGAGCTGAATTTTTCCATCGTCTTTAACTTCTTCTTTTCCGCTTCCGCAGGAATTAAGCAGCAAGGTTAATCCGGTAAGGATGATAAAATATTTTTTCATGAGAATTGTTTTAACTGCGTTTTTATTGGCAAGGTCTAAATTAGGGAAAAAAAAGTAATTCACTTCTTTGATGTTTCAATCAAAAAAATTTCAATTATTTTGCGATCATGATCTTACCCGAAGAGATCTCTTCTGACCTTTTGTTTTTTACAGAGTAAAAATAACAACCGTTAGAAAGTTCTGCCGTAGAAAAAGAACTTACAATGTCTTTTAACTGAAACGTAGCAACAAGAGCACCTGTTAAATTATAAATGTTAACACTTGCCGCTTCCGGATTTTTTGAGAACACATACAATTCGTTACTTGCGGGATTTGGGAAAACTTTAGTGCCTGCATCCTGTTGAATTTCGTTTATGCCAACTCCGTTAAGATTCAAAAAATTATCTCTGTAACGAGCCATAATTGGATTAAAATTTCCTCCCTGGTACGGGCCACTCACCTCAAGCATCGGGATTTTTTCTGTAACAGAAACCCATTTATAAGAGCGTTGTATGTTTGGAAACGAAAACCCAAAGCCATTGAAATTAATACTATCAATGCCGTATTGAGTAGAGACGAGGCGCAAACAGGCAACAGAATCATAAGGAGTTTTAATACTTCCCCAACCATCCACATCATTAATTCTGTAACCTACCTGGCTGTAATAAATTGTTGTTCCTAGCTGTGTGGTAACTTTATAGGTTGTACTGTCATGATCCTGATAATCTAACGGAAAAGTATAAATCTCATCATTATTTGAGTAATTAGAGGCCAGCGGAATTCCCTGGTACTTAAATCCTGTGCCTTCTGTTGCAAAAGATGCGCTGGTTTTTTTAAAAAAATTATAAACGTCATAAAACTTAAAAGTCCCGAAACCTACAGAGTCGGCAATTTTTAATCCGTACTGATTGAATCCGAAAAAATAAAAAGCATAAGGAGTTAATAAAGAAGAAAGATAATCATACCTGCCTTGGCTAACAGGAACAAGTGTATCGTAATTCCAGAACATGGCTGCACCGGTTGTAGTAATGTCAACAGAATTTGGGTTACAGTTAGAATACCAAATGGTATCACCAGAGCCTGGCATTGTTGCAGATGTAAGTGTAATCGGACTTTGGGAAAGAGTAATCTTTACAATGAAAGTAAAAATAAAAGGAAGTAGATTTTTTTTCATCAGGCTGTTTTTGTGGAAGGATAAAATTAGAGCTTTTCCTTAACAAAACAAGTGCTTTAAATCATTTATTCTTTAAGTCAAGAATCTGTTTATTTGCGTATTCTTTAGCGTCTTCATCGCCGTACTTAATTACTTTTTCGTAATAGTCAATCGCTTTTTTACTCTCTTTTTTTTGAGCATAAGCCCATGCAATGTTATTAAGTACAACTACATCTTTGGGTGCTAATTTTTCTGCTTTAAAAAGATATTCAAGCGCTTTATCAAAATCCTTTTCAATAAAATATGCAATGGCAATATTCGAAAAGCTTTCTATATGATCAGGATAAACAGAAAGGACCTTTTCGCCAATCACTTTTACCAGATCTGTTTTATCGTTATCGTACATTTTCACAACATAATCCTGTATGCAGGCAAGCATAAAATTTTTAGCGTCGGGTTTCGGAATGTTTTCTGTCCACAACCATTCGTTGCGGTTTTTCTGAGACAAGTCAATTACTTTAAA
>JACMLS010000442.1 GCA_014379485.1 Bacteroidia bacterium
CAGCCATTAATTAATTCCAGTAATTTACTGATGGTTGGAAGGATGGAATTGTGGAAGGTTGGGCCGTTCTCACAGAAAAGAAAATTCTTTGGGTTTTTTTAGAAAATTTCTAACGAATCAACGACTAACGGACTAACGGACTTTTTTTCTGACTCAACGGACTTTAATTAATTCCATTCTTTTCTTTTTATTGCTCAGGTAAAGTAAACCCTCTTTTAGTTCGTATGCGTAAGTGTTGCCTTTGCCCCCTTCAGCTTTTTTCCAGGAAACTATTTTTTCTCCTGCGTTAATTTCATAAAGCAATTGAACAGATTCGAGCGAATCCGGATTCCGTGTCAGCATTTCCATTTTTCCGTCGGCAAGAAAATTCATCCGCATTTCAAGGATCATGTTATTTTCTTTTTTGGTAAATTCTTGTGCATGCAAAGTGTCACCTGAAAATACATTCATGTAAAAAGTAAACGCAACTTTCTGATCACTTGCATCGCCGCTTAAAACAGTGTCAACCCAGGTTCTGTTTATTTTCCATTTGCCAAGAAGTTCATTTTGCGCATATATTTTTTGGCTTAGCAAAAAACAAAATGCTATTGCAGGCATCAGGAAAACTTTTTTGAAAACAAGATTTCTCATTTTATATGTTTTACGGTTTAACTCAAAAGCCACGTGTTTATTTTTTTATTTTGTAATCTTGGGTGTCTGTATATTTCCCCGCCACCCATTGACAAACGTAATTGTTTTTGTCCCAGGATATAATTCTCACTAATATTTTTGATTCCGGAGTAAGTTGGTCATTAAAAACAGACTTCTCATCTGCTAGTCTGAAAGTATCTGGACCGGACCATACAAGAATTCGCGTAAAGTCCAGTTTATTATTCGCGTCCCTGTATTCCTGCGTTAAGCCGGTCCTCAAAAAACGGGTGTCAACTCCATTGGTTGAAACGAATTCGCCGGTCCTGATGTTTGCGGGTATAGCTACTTTGTCTTTATAAGGGCAGGTAAACCAAATGTCCGAGATTTCAACATTTAGCTCAATATTATCATACAAAGTCAATGCATAAAAACCCTCCGAACCCCGATATGTATTTATTATTTGAGAGTTGAACAGAACGCTGTCTTTAAAAATATATTTGGTCATGATTGATTTATCTCCATTTGGATAAATGACCATCGTTAGCCGGAAATTGGTTTTGTCAAAGAAATTCGTAATGGTATCTCCCTTGCCATCTATTGCATCTACCACATAACAGTCTACGTACTCAAATTTCTTATCGGCTTGCCTGATTAATTTGTATTTAAGCACTTTATACGCGTATTGAATTTGGTTATATGTTTCTAGTTCTGCGTGTTCAACTGATGTAGCGTCATCCATTTGCTTAACGAGCGAATCCTCAACCTTTGTCAACTTCTTTCCATCATAGAATATAGTTGTAGGGGCGTGTTTCCAAGATAAAATACTCTGCATGTATTTTTGTCCGGTCTTTATCTTTCTGCTAAGAGTCGCCATAGACTTATCTGGCAGCGTTAGCCCATAAGTTAGGTCCGAAGTCTTAATATTCGTAATTCTTTTTTGCCCGCCGCAAAACGAAATAGAAGAGTCTAAAATTTGTTGTGGCGTGAGGTTATTATTGGTTTGCCCAAGTATTTTTGTTTCCAGGAGCAAGAGGAACGTCGCAGCAAAAAACAAAATAGTTTTCATTGAAATTCTTTATCGCTAAATAATACTCTGGACTTTAATAAGCCCTCACCAATTTCCCCTCCATAAAATGTATGAAAGCTTTATTGGCAACACGTATTCCGCCAGATGTTGGATAGTTGCCTGTAAAATACCAATCGCCCAAATGATCGGGGCAACTTTGGTGCAAGCCCTCTATACTTTGGTAAATAATTTCCAGATCACAATCAACATCTGCGGGTTTTAAAAGTTGCGCAATTTTTTCTGAAATTTCTTCGGCAGAAAAAGGTTCGTAAATTTCTTTTACCACATTTGTCTGCTCTTCTTTTGGAAGCGTTACCTGGTATTTTGCTTTTTCGTAAGCGCGGTCTATTACACTTTCTAAACCTCTTTCTTTAAGTAAACTTATTGCCGCTTCAAAGGCAATAAAATTTCCGAGTATTGCCATATCAATTCCGTAACAATCAGGATAACGGATTTGCGGGGCACTTGATACCACCACCATTTTTTTTGGTTTCAACCTGTCAAGAATTTTTAAGATAGAATGTTTTAAAGTAGTTCCCCTCACAATACTATCATCCAACACTACAAGATTATCTACACCCTCGCGCACAATGCCGTAAGTAATATCATA
>JACMLS010000443.1 GCA_014379485.1 Bacteroidia bacterium
AATCCTTGCTTTGTGCCTGCTTGCTCTTTCTCCGTGGCGATCAAAAACCCGCAATACTGCTTCCGTAAAGGGAATTATTTTTTCGTCCTGCAAAAATTCGTGCGCCGTTTTTGCAAGAAAGGGCTGAGCGCCTAATCCTCCTCCCACAACAATTTTAAAACCCCTTACTTCATTTCCATTCACAACTTTTATTTTGGGAATAAAACCAATGTCATGAATAAAAGTGTAAGCAGAATCTTTTTCATTAGAAGAAAATGCAATTTTAATTTTTCTCCCCAGTTCCTGGCAAAAAGGTTTTCTTAAAAAATAAGAGAATAAAGCATGTGCATAGGGAGAAACATCAAACGGTTCTTCCGGATCAATACCCGCAATGGCAGATGCTGTAATATTTCTCACTGTATTTCCGCATGCCTCACGCAAGGTAATATCGTCTTGCTCCAATTTTGCCCACAGTTCAGGCGTTCTGTCTAAACTCACAAAATGAATTTGTATGTCTTGCCGTGTTGTCAGATGCAATTTTCCGTTAGAATATTCATCTGAAATGTCTGCAATACGATTCAACTGCCTCACAGAAACTTTTCCGAACGGAAGTTTAATGCGGATCATCTGCACGCCTTGTTGCCTTTGTCCGTATACACCACGTGCCAAACGCAGACTGCGGAATTTCTCCGGATTTATTTTTCCCTCTTTAAACTCACGGATCTTTTTTTCGAGATCAATGATATCTTTTTCTACAAGCGGGTTTTCTAATTCTGTTCTGAAACTTTGCATGAGTTGAGTTAAAGGTTGTCAGTTATTGGTTAATAGTTACTGGTTTTTAGTTTTACCCCGATTAAAGATTTGGTTGAGGAGTGTAACGCAGGTAAGGTTTAACTACTTTATGCCCTTTAGGAAATTTTGCGGGAATTTCTTCTGTTTTTATTGAAGGAACTACTACAACTTCTTCGCCGTGTTTCCAGTTGGCCGGAGTAGCCACACTATAATTTGCTGTTAACTGAAGTGAATCAATAACACGCAATAACTCATCAAAATTTCTTCCGGTTGATGCGGGATAGGTGATAATAAGTTTAACTTTTTTATCAGGTCCAATTACAAAAACCGAACGCACAGTAAACTTATCAGAAGCATTAGGATGAACCAGATCATACAATTTTGAAACTTCAAAAACAGGATCCGCAATGATGGGAAAATTCACAACAGTGTTTTGCGTTTCGTTAATGTCTTTGATCCAGTCATGATGAGATTGTACAGGATCAACACTCAGTGCAATCACTTTTACGTGTCGTTTTTCAAATTCAGGTTTTAATTTTGCAACAGTACCTAATTCTGTTGTGCATACCGGAGTAAAATCTGCGGGGTGAGAAAATAAAACTCCCCAGCTGTTGCCAAGCCATTCGTAAAAATTAATTTTTCCGAAAGTTGTTTCTGCTGTAAAATCTGGCGCAGTGTCTGATAATCTTAGTGACATGTTTTTAAGTTTTTAGTGGTTAGTATAATTTATCTTTAATTCTGAGGTTCCGAACAGACTTGAACTGTTGTAACAAGTTTTGCAAACAAGTGCCTCGCCGCTCGGCCACGGAACCTTATTTATTCTCTTAATTTTTAATTCTATTCATTTCCCATTTGTTTTTTGTAGCGGATGAGGCGATCGAATCCTCCATGCATTGCTGCGCTTCCTTATGAGGGAAGCCCGTTGCCTTCTCCGGTCAATCCGCTATGTTTTTATTTTTACCTTTCCT
>JACMLS010000444.1 GCA_014379485.1 Bacteroidia bacterium
TCATTCTGAATTCCGGAATTATAAAAATATCCTACCTGCAAAGGTGTTCCGGTAAAATATGCATTCACAAGATTAAATAAAACCCTGATCTTTGACATATTTACAATATGAATTTCTTTGCAATATTTTTTGAGCACCTCTGTTGCTTTAGGATCAGGAGGTAATTCATTGATGCAAAACAAATACACTTCAAATTTTTTTGAAAGATCTTTGAGCTGATGAAAAGCGCGCAGTTTATCACCTTTATCAAGGGGCCAAGGCACACGACTGGTAACAAACAAAAGCTTCATACAAATAAAACTCAAAAATAAGATTAATTTACCGTACTGGTGCCACAGATTTCGCAGATTACCACAGATTGCCGCGCAGATTAATTTCTGATCTTTCTTCTATAATCTGTGCAAATTGATGCAATCTGTGGCAAACCAAATCGGTCAAAAATTGCATTTTAACGATATTTTAGTAAAAGCGTTCTTTCATAAGGAAAATCTGCTAAATTCGCTTCCCCGAATTTTTTGGTGTATGCGTTTTAAATTTTTACATCTTTTTTTTGTTTCGCTTTTTTCTCTTGCATTTGTTTCAAGCTGCGATTTTGGTTTTCAATTTTCGGGGTCGGTAATAAAAAAAGAAAAGGCTGTAGCGCCACGTTGTTGTACCGCAAAACTTGTTTTAAAAAACGCCAACGATCTTTTTACAAATGAATTTTCATTCAAAGAAATTGATAATTCAATAAAAATTCTGAACGGAACTTTTTTAGGAAACAGCCAGCGGAATTATTATGGAGACAGCATTGGAACAGACCTTGATATTATCTGGAAAACTTCTATTGGCAAAGGCCAAACCATTTGTGTGCACGACAGTGTTGAAACCTGGATGGGCGCCGGATGGACAGGACAACCTTTGATGGTAGAAGAAAACGGCATTCCTTTTCTTATCCAAGGTTGTTACGATCATCATTTAAAAAAAGTAAATGCAGTTAGCGGAGAACTTGTGTGGGAGTATTTGTTTGATGATATTATTAAGGGAACAGGAACTTTGTACGTAAACAAAACTGCACAAGAGAAAGAAGAACAATTGGTAGTTATGCAGGGAAGCAGAATTGGTTTTAAATTAAAATCGTGGCAGAAAGAAATTTTTTCTTTTCGTGCTGTCTCTTATTTTTCGGGCAAAGAAAACTGGCGCATGAATGTAAAACGCGGTGCCAGTTACAGTCGTGATGTGGATGCTTCTGCCCTGGTGTTGCACGATACTGCTTACATAGGATTAGAGAACGGAATTTTTACGGTGTTCGATCCGCGTAAACAAAACGCAGAAATGGTGAGAGACAGTTTCAGGCCAAAAATTTTACAGGAGCTTGATCTTTTTAATAAAGAAGATAAAAAATTACATGGCGGAGAATTGGTGACAGAATCATCTCCTTGCCGCATCGGTGATCATTTATACATTACAAGTGGTTCAGGCCATGTGTATGGTTATAACCTTACAACAAAAAAAATTGACTGGGATTTTTATACCGCTTCAGATCTCGACGGGTCTCCGGTAGTAACAAACGATAAATGCCTGATCATTACAATTGAAAAACAATTTATAAAAGGCAGAGGCGGCGCAATGAAAATTGACCCCTCTAAACCCGCCGATAATAATTGTGTGGTCTGGTATTTTCCTACAGGAGATAAAAAGTTTTCTGACTGGAAAGGCGGCATTATTGGTACAGCAGCAGTAAGCAAATCATTTACAACTAACAAAAATAAACCACAACATCAGCTTTGCGCTTTCATGGCTATTGACGGGTATTTTTATGTTGTTGATCAGAATGAAATTGAAAAAGATTCTTTGGTATACGGACCGGACAGTGTTGCACAATTTCCGAAACCAAAATTTATTTACAGGCAAAAGATAGGCGCCTCCATTGCAACACCATTAATTGTTGGCAACAGAATTGTAGCAACAGGATATGCAGGCCTTCGGATATTTGAATTCGACACTCAATTTAATTTTAAAGAGATAGCATCTTTCAAAGGCTTTTTTGAGTCGACACCATTTGTAAACAAGGGCCGGGTTTACATTGCCTCACGCAACGGTTTCTTGTATTGCTTTGGTAAAAAAGAAGAGGTTCTCTAAAAGAGAAAACTCTACTAAAAACCCTTAAAAGCTCATGTTTTTCATAGGTGTTTTAGCGTAATTATAGAACAAAACACAAATGAATAGCCGCAAAAAAAATCTTCTTTGAATTTATTATGTAATTTTCTATCGCTAAAAAATATTTACAAAAACCTTTAAAAAAAACAATATGAAAAAATTAATGTTAATGGGAGCTTTAATGCTTATGGGAATGAGTTCTGCGTTCAGCGCAATTACTATTCGCTACTACAACAAAGATTCTAAATCTTACACAATGAAAGTAAAGATGGACGGGTCTGAAAAAGAAGTAACTTTTGATTCGAGCAAAACGGCTTCAGTTACAATTCAGGGCGGAGGAAAGACCTGTAAAATTGTAACCAAGTGCGGCACAATTGAAGTAAAAGACGGAGCAAACATTGAGATCAAAGATGGTTGCATTACAATAAAATAATTTTATTTTATCCCTCAAAAGATCCGGCGAATTAATTTTTCTCCGGATTTTTTTTGTCCGCTAAATTGAAAGTCACAAAAAGTTTAGCCGCGAATTGCACGAATCTTCGCAAATCTGGGTGGTAATTAATGTGAGAAAA
>JACMLS010000445.1 GCA_014379485.1 Bacteroidia bacterium
ACTTGCAAAATATTACAAGGCAAAGAATCCATTCCGGTCTTTCTTTAATGCTATGCAACATCTTTTTCATTAAACACGAAATTAAGCTTATTAATTTAATTCTGATTACAGAAGGCAAACACCTTTTTGTATTTTATAAAACATCATTTTCTTTCAAGAATATAAATTTCGTATATTTTATTGCCAAGTGTTACAAAATTTTCTGTGGGTCTTAAATTATCAAGTATAACAAATGCCGAATCGTTTCTGAACTTAGACTCAGGAAAACCATCTTCATTAGGGCCAAAATGCGAATCCCAGACAATGATATCACCTTTTGCAAATTTTTCTACGTTGTTTAATTCCTGTGTTCGTTCTTTTTCTATTGGATCAAGACCAAGATAAAAGGGAAGATAGGGATTGCTGAATATTATTTTTCTGCCCAGGTAATTGTTTTTTTTAAGCCAGGTACCGGCTTCTTGTGTAAGTTTATCTTCTTTATTTATCTCTGGTGGAAAACCGGAGCGTAGAAATAAAATAACAAAACACAGTATTGCAAACAACAAAACTGCACTTATTGCAAGGGTTTTGTTTTTTATTAATTTTAAAAGGCCGCTGATTCCGGTAAGTGCAAGCAATGCGCCAAGAGGAGCAACACAGGCTATTACTCTCAGCAAGCCAAGTGAGCCATTTGAACCGCGCCACCACATAACACTGTGTGCCGCAAAAAAAAACAAAAAAGAACCCGGCAATAATAAAAAAATGCGCTATGAAATTGTTATTGCCTTTTAATGTTTTGTTCTTTAGTTCGCGCACAAGGTTCAGGCAAAGCAAAAGGG
Source organism: Bacteroidia bacterium (assembly GCA_014379485.1). Taxonomy (GTDB): domain Bacteria; phylum Bacteroidota; class Bacteroidia; order B-17B0; family Aurantibacillaceae; genus AM-1111. The sequence continues at coordinate 819 of JACMLS010000445.1, forward strand.
TTCCGGTTATGATCATAACCTGTATTGCCAGTCCAAAAATAATTTCGCTGTTCATAGCAAAATGAAAAAGCGATCCGCTTCCGTATATAGACGATGCGCCTTTATAAGGATCATCGTGCAGAAGCCACAAAAAGTCGCCTTTGAAAAAATATCCGGCTAAAGAAAAAATTAAAGGTCCCGTTAACAAAAAAGGCAACGCCCTGTAGCGCTTTATTAAGAGCAACACAACAAAAAGCACAGGTAGAAAAAGATAACCCTCTTGCCGCGCAAACGGAAGAAAGGAGGCCGTAACCGCACACAAAAATATTTTTTGATCGAGAAAAAGATAAACGCTGAGAATAAGTACAAGGCCAAAAAACAATTCTGTCATTGCAGAACAGATGAGATGGAAATATACCGGTGTAAAAAGTAAAATAAAAAAAGAAAGCCACGCGTAACTGAGCTTTAATTTTTTGGCAACAGAAAAACAGAGTAACCCAGAAAACACTGCGCAAAGAATATTAAAAAAGTGCATTCCTTTGATTCCGAATTGCGCAAAGGGTGCGGCGAAAAAAGTGAAGAGGGGTTTTGCCCACAGATCTAAAAAATTTGCGGGGTTTTTAAAAGCATTTTTTGCAAAATAATAATGCTGTACGCCATCACCGGTATCTGCGGTAGAATTTACCGGCAAAATAATCAGTGAAAGAGCAATTATTGCAAGTGACCCGGCAAGAAAAGGAAAATATTTTTTTTCAAAAACAAGGCAGCTTTTCATTAGTTAATTCCTTCGTAAGGTGGTTGTTTTATTTAGCGTTCCGCTTCATCTCATCGTCTACCATCCATACTGCATCTCTTCGTATCATAGTATCAAGAGGTACCTTATTTTCAATTGCTTTTTTCTGCACATCCATAAACCATTCTTTTTCTTTAATGATCTTTGTTTCCCAGTATTTTACCTTTTTGTCATATTCACTAAGCGATTTATTGGCGAAAAAATAATCATAGGCTTCATTAATATATCCCCAGCCAATGCCTGACAGGTTTGCTTCTGTTGCCATGATCATTAATACATCATGCTTGATCAGCTCATCTGGCAGCTCAACATCTGCAACAAGGGTTTTGTTTTCGAGACTATCATGATAAACTTCCTGGTTGTAATACCAGAAATCTATTTTGCCGAATGCTTTGGGTGAAATGCCCTGATCAAAAAGCGCCATAAAATAACTGTCTGCCACAGAGATCATTGTTGGCCTGACTTTACCTGCGCTATCTTCAATATGATAAATAGGATAACCCATTTCAAGCGGGGTTGGCTCAAACATCAGGTTCATTCCTTTTGCAAGATCATCGTCAGGCGGGTTAAGCGCATAATTTCTTGAAACAAATTTTTCTGTTATTACCGAAGGAAGATCTATGTTTCTTTTTTTTTCAATATATTTTATGATCGAATCTATGGCAAGCACTGTTCCATACCTGCTCCAGTGAATACCTGTTTTAGGAAACAACGGATACTTTGCTGTCTCTCTCATTTGTAAAAACCACTTATTCATATCTATAACATTTGTGCTGTTTTTTTTTAGCGCGGCAGAAAGCGCCAGGTAATTTGTTTTAGTTGAAGCAGCACCAAATTCATCGGGAATATATTGAGGATAAAAAGAAGCTTTGCCAGGTGCAAGTGCAATAACGAGTGTAATATGTATTTTTTCAAGTGTGTCCTGCAGTTTTTTCAGTTTCATGGCACGGTCAGCTATGGCCTCGTCTCCAATATAATCTTTGCCGGTGTAGGCAAGAATATAATTTTTTTCGTAAAAATAACCTTCTTTGCCTATTACCACTTCTTTTGCCTTTGCAATATTGTACAGGCTGAATTCTACCTGGTTCCGCAGGCGCACACAGGTATTACGGAAACCAAATTCTTCATTAAACCATGCTTCTGCACTGTCCTGGTATTTTAAACTGAGCCAGTTCTCTTTTGTAAACCAAACCTTATCCTTTTTTTTAATATCACCGTTAAGCTCAGCAATCGGAAAAAGTTTTGTTTTCCACTGAATAAGTGGAAGCAGGAGAACGAGCATAACACCTCCGAATAAATACTTTTTTATTTTATGTTCGTTTATCTTCATTTTTTTCAGAAGCGGAAATAAATAAATGGATTAAAATTGCCGGCTGTAATGTAACTGAGTGATAAAATAAAAAGCACAATGCCTGTTGCTGTTGCAAGAAAATATCCGCTCAGCTTAAGCGAGCCTGAATAAATTTTTTCCTGGAATTTTTCTCCTCGAACAGAGTAACAGAATAATGAAAAGAAAATTGCAAGGGCAAACATAACCAGCGAATCGCGCTGCAGTTCTATTGAATGCTTTGCTGAACCAAATCCGAACAAAGCTTTAACATACCCCGCAGCATGTTCCAGCTTTTCTACCCTGAAAAAGATCCACCCGAT
>JACMLS010000446.1 GCA_014379485.1 Bacteroidia bacterium
AGAAGCAGGTTATATTTTTTGCGGCAGCGCAGACGAAGCAATTCCTGCTCTTTCACTTTTAGAAGCTGCACAACCCGATCTTGCAATCCTTGACATTAATCTCATTGGAGAAAAAGACGGGATCTGGCTGGCAGAACAAATAAATGAAACACTTAAAATTCCTTTTATTTTTCTTACTTCGCTGGGAGATAAAAGTTCTGTAGAAAGAGCTGTACGCACAAGGCCTTACGGTTATCTTTTAAAACCTTTTGACGATGCAGATGTTTTTGATGCCATACACATTGCGCTGAATAATTTCTCTAAAAACAAAGCAGCCGAATTGCCTGACAATACAAAAAAACAGGAAGCTCTGGCAGAATCGCTCGCTATAAAAGATTCTATATTTATAAAACACAATAATTTATTTACCAAAGTAAATTTTAAAGATATTCTTTACGTTGAGGCTGATAAAAACTACATTGATATTTTTACCGACGCAAGAAAATTTACCATGCGCACTTCACTTAAAGACATGGCCGCAAATTTACCTAAGGGTTCCTTTATCCAGGTCAACAGATCCTGCCTCATTAATCTCGAAAAAATTGAAAGCTTTGGCAAAGACGTTGTGAACATAAAACAACATGAACTCTCTCTCAGCGAAAATTTTAAAGAAGAGTTTTTACGCAAAGTAAAAACGTACAGGGATTAAACATCCAAAGAAATTTTTTTTCGCCAGGCCACTAAGTTTTTTTTAAAACATTTTCCGGGAGCACAAAACGACAGAAAATCACAATAGAGTTTTGTTTGCGAAAGAGAAATTACTGCGTGATATAAGACAAAAAGATATAGGATATAAGACTGTGTGTGTAAGGATTTTCCACAGAAATTCTTTGTGCGCCTGCCGATAGCTATCGGGACTTTTATCTACATGTCTTATATCTTATATCGGATGGTTCAATTCCCGTGCCTTTGTTGCGCCTTAGCGAGAAATATCCCTGCCCGGCGTTTTCGTATACAAATTCAGAGCACTTCGTCCCAACTTTTAATATCTGTTTGAGTGATAATTTATTTTAGATGAAAATTATCCTCCTATGAAAAAAACACTATTTTTTATTTTTGTGGCCGCCGCATTCGGGCTAAACGCGCAGGTTTGTTTTACAGCCCACGCAGATTATATAGCGGGCACTAACCCCAACGCAATTTTAAGCGGAGATTTTAATAAAGATGGCTTTCCGGACCTGGTTTGCAACAACGGCGGCACAAACGAAGTGCTTGTATATTTTGGAGACGGAACAGGAACTTACCCTGCTACCGGAAACAGTTATACTACAGCAATGATTCCGCAAGGTATGTGTATGGGATATTTTAACCTTGATACTTTTCCGGACATTGCAGTAACTTTTGCCGGCGGCGGAGGTATTTCTGTTCTTTTAAATGACAGCGCCGGAGGTTTTGGACCCTTTGCAAATTATTACGGAGGCGGAAATCCGCAATCAGTAACCAGCGCAGATTTTAATTTGGATGGATTTACGGATCTTGCCG
>JACMLS010000447.1 GCA_014379485.1 Bacteroidia bacterium
CGGCAGCTACACCTTTACCACCAATATAAACGTCTCCCTTTACTCCAACCGGAACCAGGTTCATTTTTTTGTCAAGAACAAATATTTCGGTATTCAAAACAGGTTTTCCAACATTTACGTTCTCATCTTCCAGGTGTTTTACAGTTGACCAGATAGTTGTTTCTGTGGGCCCGTAAACATTATAAAGTGTAGCCTTTGTTATTTCTCTTATTTTTTTCAGTAGTGAAACAGGAAGAGCTTCTCCGCCTGCAACAATTGTATTGAGCGATCTGAGAAACCGGTGAGAGTTTCTGTCATCAGCCATTAGTTTTAACAACGATGGTGTAGACTGAAGGAAATCTATTTTTGCCGGAGCAGTATCAGTTAAAATACTTTTTTGTTTTGCTTTGCTGAAACTTTCTTTCAGCAGATCAAGTCTCGTTAAACCTTCCATTACATCTTCTCCTTTCAATCCAAAATCTACAAGGCAGGCAATTTCAGTAACACCAATGGCCGCAATTTTTTTCAATAATTCAGAGCAGGTTTCCTGTGTTCCCAGTAATGCAGAAGTGTTCCAGTATCTTTCAAAACCCATTTCAAGTAATTCCTCTTTGTATTGCTCCAGGTTCTCTCCGGCCATATCTATGTTCAGCCCTTTTGCAAGGCTATGCAACAAGCCCAGGCTACTGGCCAGATAATTTTTAAAAGGCGCCCGCACCAACTCTTTAACTTCGTGTATGTTTTCGCCAACGTAGGTGTGTAACATAAGGGCCACTTTTACTTTGCTTCTGTCGTGCCCGTTTTTTTCAAGCGCGTTAAAATAGATCTTCAGATTTTCTTCCAGAATCTCTATAGATTGGCCAAGCAAATGTGTAAGCAGGTGAAACCCTCCTTCTCCTGCTTCTTTAAATGTCTCAGGGTTTCCGGAAGATGTTATCCAGATAGGTAAAATGTTTTGTACGGGTTGAGGAAACATTTTTACTTCAATGGTTTTTCCGATACCATTTTTTCTTTGTACAAAACCTCCGCTCCACAAATGCTGTAACTCTTTTATCTGATCGTAAAAAACATCTTTTCTTTTTTCATATCTCTCCGGGTAAAAAACAAAGTCATTCGCATTCCAGCCGGTGGCAAGCGAAAGTGATATGCGCCCGTTAGAGAGGTTGTCTATCATAGACCATTGTTCCGCAACACGCAATGTATCATGCAGTGGTATAACACAGCTTCCTGATCTCAGCTCAATGGTGTTTGTAATTTGAGAAATAGCAGCGCATGTTATTGAAGAATCTGCGAAGAGCCCTCCAAAATCATGAAAGTGGCGTTCGGGAGTCCACACCGCCGAATAACCATTTCTATCTGCATAAACAGTTGTTTCAAGAAACAGTTTGTACCTGGAATCTTTTGGGTTATGGTTTTGGTAGCTCGCAAAAAAGAACAAACCAAAATCAAGGTGCTTTGCAGGTTCTTCATTTAAGAATTCATTAAAATCTGTAACCTTTGTGGCATCTTCCTTTATGGTAATGGTCATTCCGTTTGTAAGAGGCCATATTAATTCCAGGAATGAAATATCAAATGATACCGAGGTAACCGCCAGAATATGATTGTTGCTGTTAGCCGGCAGATCTTTGTTCATGGCTAAAACAAAATTTACAAGATTTTCATGACTTACTTTAACTCCTTTTGGTTGGCCGGTTGAACCCGAAGTATAAAGTATGTAAGCGAGACTGTTTGTTTTTGTGCAGGGTTCAAATGCAATAGCGTTTGTTTTGGTATAAATTAATTTTTTAAGCAGGTCATCGTCAATTAATAAAGTTGCTGCGCAATCTGTTATAATATACTTGATCCTTTCTGCGGGATAATTTGCATCAACAGGAACGTAGGTTACGTTCATACTCATCAGCGAAAGCAGGCAGGGCACAAGGTATTCAGTGCGGCTTATTTTTACTGCCACAACATCTCCCGGCAAAATATTGAAATTTTCCTTAAGGTTTCCGGCAATGATGCCGCACAGATCCCACAATTCAGAATAAGAAAGTTTTGTGTTTCCGGAATAGATGGCCGTTTTATCTTTTGATGTTATTGCCTGAGCTTTTATTAAGTGAGGAATTGTTGTTTGCGGAATTTCGGACAGGGTTCCGCCAAAATGATTCAGCAACACATTCTCTTCCTGTTCACTTAACAGGGAAACAGCAGCCAGATCAATTTCAGGATTTTCAG
>JACMLS010000448.1 GCA_014379485.1 Bacteroidia bacterium
AATCGTGAAGTTTGTAAGAAGACATAAGTTTGAGTTTCCTAAATGAGGGCATAGGGAATAGGATTTAGGAATTAGGGAATAACTATAAACTAACAACCAATAACTAATTTATGGATTCTCCCCTATCTTTACATCTAATGAAAAACAATTAATTTTCAGCAAATGAAAAGTACCTTTTTTAAATCCGCCTTAGCCCTTGGACTCTTTTTAGTTACGAATTCAATGTTCAGCCGCGAGTCCTTGCCAATATATTCTGTTGTTTCAGATAAGGCAGAAAGCACACTTAAAAAAACTGAAGCTCTTTTTGTTTTCCGTTTTAGTTTGCACCCTGGTTACAAAGTCGATGAAAAAACAGAAATAAAAACCGGGGCGATAAAAATTTCTTACAACGGAAAAAACCTTGATCTTCAAAGAGACAAAGAAGGAAAAATCTCTGTAACTGTAAAACCGGGCAAATATCTTTTCAAAGTTTTTTACAATGAAAATTACTCTGAAATAACAACCGATTCTATTTCAATCAAAGGAGGTTATCGCAAAGAAATTGAACTGAATTTTATGTCAGCGAGGTACCCTGTAATAGCAGAAAAACCTGTGATCTATGTTTATCCCAAAGAAAAAACCGATGTAACCATTCAACTTGACTTGAAAGGAACCCTTGGTTTTACTTACCCCGAATACAAAAACAAGTGGTCATTTACTGCAAATACAGACGGAACAATTTTAATGGGAGATAAAAAATTCAATTATCTTTTTTGGGAAGGAGAAACGGGCATTGAGAAAAAAGCAATTGACAATTCAGAAGGATTTATTGTAGGTAAAAATGAGCTTGTTGATTTTCTTGAGAAAAAACTTTCTGAAATGGGATTGAACTCAAAAGAAAGCGCAGATTTTATTACGTATTGGGCACCCCAAATGGCTGCAAACGAAAAAAATTACGTGCATTTTCTTTTCAATGCAGAATGCGATGAATACGCGCAATTGAACATTGAACCAAAACCCGAGCAGGTTTTCAGGGTTTTTATGCTTTGGTCAAAGGCAGAGGGAACAAACGCAAAAGCCTTAACTGAGCAAAAAATGCCCGTTTTTAACAGAAATGGCCTTTCAGTTTTGGAATGGGGAGGCGCAAAACTTCCAATAATCAGTTTTTAAGCAGGTTTTTGGCCAAAATTTCTAAAAAAAGACCTGATTTCTTAAGCGAATTTCTTTACAGATTTTTGCTGTGTTTTTATGGATTCTGCTCCATTAAAGCATCTATATTGTAAGAGAACATTTAGCGTTGTCTTACAAAAAGAAACCCTGATGAAAAATTACATTCAAAAAATTTTCTTCCTTCTTTCATTTTCACTTTTATGGCTTCCCGGATTTTGCGGCAAACTTCCACGCTCCTGGTACGTTTCAAGCGACAAAGAATATAAAACACTAAAAAAAACAGAAGCACTTATTATATTCAGGTTTACTGAATATCCGGGAGGCAAACCGGTAAAATCTGATATTAAAATGTCCGTCAACGGAAAAAATCTGCTGGCCAAAAGAGATGAAAGCGGAAATTTTTCATTGAAAGTTAATCCC
>JACMLS010000045.1 GCA_014379485.1 Bacteroidia bacterium
AATTTCTGCCTGTTTCATGTCAAAATCAACCACGTAAACATTGTTGCCGCCGGTATTTACTTCGTAGTTTTTAAGAGGAGGAACCGGCTGCGTTGCAGCCATTGGATGATATTTTTCCAATTGCGCTTTTAGTACTTCGCCGTTTAAATTTCCGTAATACAAAACACGGTGGTCATAGCCTTCAAGTTTTTTTATTAAAGAAGTCAGCTCTTCAGGTTTTATACTTTTTAATTTTTCTTCGCCTAAAATACTTGTAAAAGGATTTACTGCTCCGTACTTTCCATAATTTACCAATGCGTTATATAAAATAACATCTTTATCAAGTTTTCCATCTTCGCGATCTTTCAGAATATTATTCACAAGACCTTTCCACGATTCTTCCTGTGGTTTTGCATTGCTGAGTAAATGTTCAAACAATTTTAATCCTTTCTCAAAATTTTCTGTAAGGCCAGATAAACTTACGTAGATCCTGTCATCACCACTAAACACATCAAAACTGCAACCAATTTTATAAAACTCCTGCGCCATTTGTTCGGGTGTGTAATCTGACGTTCCAAGAAATTTTAGATATTTAATAGCAAGCGGATACATTGGATCTGTTTTGCTTCCCATATTAAAAACGTAGTACAAATTAAAAGTTGCATCTTCTTTATTGGGAGTGTAGTTTAAACTTACACCATTTTTTAATTTCAGTTTTAAAATATCTTTCTCATAATCTGCAAACACCGGTTGAATAGGAGAAGGATTTGAATTTACAATAGCGGTAAGAAAAGGACTTTGTTTATCACGGTTAACTTCTACGGGGGTGATCTCAGGCTTCTCAACTTTCTGTACGTTTTTATCCTGGCCGGTTCTTTTGTAAACCACCACATAATTTTCGCCAAAATTCTTTTTTGCAAATTCAATTACCTGTGCTTTTGTAATCTTAGAAAGTGCATCCACTTCTTCTACCTGCTTTTTCCAATTAATTCCTTTAACAAAAGCGCCCAGCATTTCATAAGCACGTCCGCCATTATCCTGCAGGCGCCTGATCTTGTCTAATTTCATCTGGTTAATAATGGCCTGCAACATCCAGTCAGGAAAATTTCCTTTTTTTAATTCTTCTAATTGTCCGAGCAACAGATTTTTTACTTCGTCAAGAGATTGACCTTCTTTGGGATCTCCGTTTAAAAACAGGCAGGAATAATCTTTCAATAAATAATCAAAAGCGGCTGAGCTTACTAATAATTGTTTTTGATTCAGGTTCAGATCAAGCATTCCGGCTTTTCTGTTGTAAAGAATTTTTGAAATTACTTTCAGCATATCCGCATCAGCAGAAGAGGCACCTGCAAATCTGAACCCCATAGAAACACCTTCTGCTTCAGGACCAAACACTTCTTTTACTATTGGTTTTGCAATAGGAGTTTCGGGAGCAAAAGAAAAAACAGGAACCTCCGCTTTTTGCATGCTTCCGAATTTTGCTTCAATCATTTCAATTGTTTTATCAGGATCAAAATCTCCGGCCATTATAATTGCCATGTTGTTGGGAACATAATTTGCCTTGTAATATTTTCTGATCTCTGTGATGCTTGGATTCTTTAAGTGATCAATTGTACCAATGGTTGTTTGCGTTCCGTAAGTATGATTTACAAATAATCCCGAAAAAAGTCCATCCCACACTTTGTCCTGATCAGAATCGAGACTCATATTTTTTTCTTCGTAAACAGCTTCCAGTTCTGTGTGAAAAATTCTCATTACAGGGTTGCGGAAACGCTCTGCCTCAATGGTCAGAAAATTTTCGAGCTGGTTTGCAGGAATATCGTTTACGTAACAGGTTTGTTCGAAAGATGTAAATGCGTTTGTTCCCTCGCAACCAATAGCAGCGGTCATTTTATCATATTCATTGGCAATTGCAAATTTTGCTGCTTCGCCAGAAACGCTGTCAATTTCATGATAGATCTTTTTTCGTTGAACGGGATCTTTTGTTTTGCGATACACTTCATACAGGTCTTCTACTTTTTTTAAGAGAGGCGCTTCTTTAGAATAATCGAGCGACCCGTATTTATCAGTGCCTTTAAAAAGCATGTGTTCTAAATAATGTGCAAGGCCTGTTGCATCTTTAGGATCGTTTTTACTTCCGGCCTTTACAGCAATAAGTGTTTGAATACGGGGCGCATCTTTGTAAACGCTCATATACACTTTTAATCCGTTAGACAAAGTGTAGATGCGCGTTTTAAGCGGATCGCCGGGCACAGTTTCATAAGAAGCTTTTAATGTAAGTCCGTTTATGGATTCTGCTCTTTTTACCCCGGTGGTTTTCGGAGTTACCTGTCCCGCTAAAGGAAGTATAAATAAAAAGGCAAGGGCAATAAATGCGAAATTAATTTTTTTCATGTATATATAATTTGTCTGTTTAAGGTCACATGGAATACGCCATATTCATTTCGGTTTGCATAATAAGGTATATGGCTATTTCATAGTATAATTTAAAAATCAAGTTCCAGGTTAAAACGTTTGCTGATCTCTGCTACCAATGGATTTTTAGCAGCAAGGTGATGGTATTTTTCTTTTGCAGAATAAATTTTCTTTTCCTGCTGCACTACATCTCTTTCAGAAAAAGCAAATGTGATTTTGCGGTTGAATAATTGTTTGCGCAAAAAATCTAAAAAATGCTGGCTGTGCTCACGAAAAGATTCGCTCTGCACTTCGTTATGAATGGGAATTATAATCCGATAGCTATCGGATCCGTTCTCTTCTCCAAGTTCTGCCTGGTGAGATGTAAGTGTGGAATAAATAAGGCGGTTGCTTGTTTTAAATTTTTCTTCGGCATACTGAAAAATAGCAGAGCGCACTTCTTCAATATTCAATTCTTTATCGCGCAGTAATTCTTCTGCCACATCATTCTTTTTCTCGTCAGCTTTATCAGTTTTAGCCATTACAGAAACCGAATCTGATAGAGAGAATTGGGTTTTTGGTTTAAGGGTAACAATATTTGTAAGCGGTGTAGAAGAAGTTTTTACTGTTTTTACTTCTTTTGATGTGGGAACAAATGCACCTTTAGCATCTGAATTGGCAACAGAAGCAGACTGAGAAGTTCCGTTTTGTTCACTTACATCATTTTTTTTTTCAGCCTCTTGTTGGGGAGGTGCTGCGAGGAAGGTTAGTTGCATGAGTGCCATTTCCACATGCAGACGCTGATTTTTTGCGGCCTTAAAACTGATATCGCATTTATTTAAAATGGAAAGGGCTTTCAATAAGATCATCAACGGAGCTTTCTGACTTTGCTCGCTGTAGCGCAATTTTACATTCTCACTTACTTCGAGCAATTGCAATGTGGTAACATCTTTACACACGAGCAGATTTCTTAAATGCTCTGCAAGGCCCACCACAAAATTATGTCCATCAAATCCACGCTTTAAAATTTCATCAAAGATCAGTAATACATCGGGCAATTTTTGTTCAAGAATAAAATCGCCTACTTTAAAATAATAATCATAATCAAGTACGTGTAAATTTTCTGCGGTTGTTTTGTAAGTAATATTATTACCTGAAAAGCTAACCATCTGATCGAACATGGAACAGGCATCGCGCAAACCGCCATCTGCTTTTTGAGCGATCAGTCGTAAAGCTTCCTCTTCTGCAGCAATACCTTCTGTTTTTGCAATCCAGGCAAGGTGACTCGCCATGTCTTCTATCTTGATCCTATTGAAATCAAAGATCTGACAACGTGAAAGTATAGTTGGAATTATTTTATGCTTTTCTGTTGTAGCGAGAATAAAAATCGCATGCTTCGGCGGCTCCTCAAGTGTTTTAAGAAAAGCATTAAAAGCCGCGGTGCTGAGCATGTGCACCTCGTCAATAATATACACTCTGTGAGAACCGAGTTGAGGAGCAAACCTAACCTGTTCTACCAATTGGCGAATATCGTCAACCGAGTTATTACTGGCCGCATCTAACTCATAAACGTTTAAAGACTGGCCGTTATTAAACGATGTGCAACTGTCGCACACATCACAAGCTTCGCCATCTGCGGTTACGTTAAAACAATTAATGGTTTTTGCGAGAATACGGGCGCAGGTAGTTTTACCCACACCACGGGGTCCGCAAAACAAAAAAGCCTGTGCAAGATGCTTCTGAAGAATGGCGTTTTTCAGGGTTCCGGTAATGTGCTGTTGCCCCACCACCGTTCTAAAGGTCTGGGGCCTGTACTTACGTGCCGAAACAATAAAATTATCCATGTAAATACCGGTAATTAGCGGGGAAACAAAATTAACAGAATCCTCCCGCAAAGGACAATATCAAAGGTACAAGAATCGTTAATTTATCAACCAATTGTGAATAATTTTAGCCAATAAAAATTTATCTTTACTAACTGATAATGCCACAGATTTCACCGATTTGCACAGATTTAAAAGCACAGATTATTTTGGGTGAAATTTATAATGAAAAAACAGGAAAAGTTTGAGCTCCATATTAAATAAACTATTCTGAAAACACGAACCAAAATAGCCCTTCTTTTTTTAGCTTTTTTAAGCTTAAGACTTAGCTTTGCCCAAAGACATTACCAGGTAAAAGGTATTATTTATGAGGGAGATTCTACTAACATCGCCTCTTTTGTTTATGTAATCAACAACAATACTCAGAACGGGGTGGTGACGGATATGCATGGAAAATTTGTGATTGCTGCAAATGAAAACGACTCACTTTCAGTTCAGGTATTGGGATTTGAAAAATTAGTAATACATGTAAACAAGCTGGCTAACGAAAACGACAGTGTTAAAGCTTTTAAAAAATTCAGGTTAAAAATTACTACGTATAATTTAGCGGCGGTTTATGTAAATGCATTTAAGATAAAACCGAATGAGCGCGCCTACATGAAACGCATCATTAACCGCCCCACAGTAAGAGGAATTCAGATTGCAGAAAGCCCTATTACAGCTTTGTGGCAACGTTTCAGCAAGCGCGGAAAAGAATTAGAGAAATTAGAGAAAATATTTGAAGACGTTTTGCGAAAAGAAGCAATTGATCAGAAAATAAATACAGAATCGCTGAGAAAATTGGTGGGAGATGAAAACATTACTATAGAACAATTCAGAATTATCTGCCCTGAAATAACAGACGATTTTATTTTGTATGCAGACAGTTATGAATTGTACAACGCTATTTCTGCTTCGTATAAGAACTGGAAGAAGAGGATGAAGAAGGTAAAGTAGGGACTCCGCCGTCGCAGGGCTATGGCGGATAAAGAAGGACGAGGGGCGAGAGGCGAGTGAAAATGACACGGAGAATCGGAGGTGCGGAGTTACACGGAGAAAAAAGAAAAGTAAATGAGCC
>JACMLS010000449.1 GCA_014379485.1 Bacteroidia bacterium
CCATGATAAAAAAATGATGGTCAAAGGTAATGAAAATGAATGGCAACAAAATGGATTAGGAATTTTTAAGATTCTGTTTTTTTCGGAAAACCGTCCATGAAAATACCGTTAAGATATTATTTGCGCTGTTTTTAACCGGATGCGTTGCTTACGAATAATTATTTGCCGATAATTTTATTTCCAGAAAAAATCATAATTTGTTGTGCGCCATGCAACCGGAACATCTTTATAAGAATTAAAAGTGCGCACCACCGTATCACCCTGCGCCGTATTGTTGTCGGTTATTATTAACTGGTCGCGTTTCTCTTTCATTTTTGCGTAAAGTAACACCGGATCAAAGGTTCCGTAATAAGAAAATTCTGTTGTGCCCAATTCAGTATTCCAGTTCTTGCCATAAACAATTTTCAGATAATAATTTCCTTTGGGAATGTTTTCCATTACAAAATTGTAATTATCTGTTATGAAATTGTTCCGGATCACTTTTCTTTTTTTTATATCGAACAAACAAACCACTACATCACAGCCTGATTTGTTTTCGAGCCTTAGTACTGCTTTAGAAACAGAATCAGAAACAGGTTTGCCAAAAATTTTGCTCCAGGGAGAAACGTTTATTGCAAGGTTACTTTCATTCTCTGTCATTGTTTTTTCGGGAAGAGAATTGCCCGTGCTGAATGATTCTGATGACTCATTTTTTAAAAAGGCAAGCTCGTATTTTGCTTTGTCAAGATGTTTTTTATCGTCTTTTTTATAAGAGTTGATGGTAAAAAACAAAAGGGCAATTGCAAGCGGAATACTTATCATAATATATTTAAGATCGCTGTAGCTTGCAATTTCAGGTTCTTTTTCTGCCGGTCTTTTTCTTTGCTGATATTTTTTATAATGCTGCCCGAAGTATTGTCTTTTTCTCAGATCATCATCTGTAAAAGAATAATCTTTCTGCTTGCCCTTTGTAGTTTTAAAATGTGTGGTATGTTTTGAAAATTTAGAGTGATAACTTCTGCCCGAATCATATTTTTTCTTTTTAACCGGATCGCCCAATACATCGTAAGCCTCCATTACCCGCATAAATTTTTCGTCTGTATCCGGGTCGTCAGGATTTTTATCGGGATGCAAAATCATAGCAAGCCGTCTGAAAGCAGCCTTTATTTCATCCTGCGATGCTTCTTTTTTAATTTCAAGTATGGCGTAGTAATCAGGTTTCAATCTTTTTTATATTTTTTTTACCTGTTTCATTTCAAAAAAAAACCCTCGGTTGAGGGCTTTCTGTTATTGATCTTTTCAAGGGTTCCTGCTTGATTTCCGTTACTGTATAACGGATCTTCCTTAAAGGGTTACTTTGCTTCTTCTTTATTCTCTTCTTTATTTTCTGCTGTTTTAGAAGCTTTAATGTACACCTCTGCAAAATTACGATAGCGCATTCCGTTGGTGTAAGAGTTTTTTACCGTCCATTGTGTAAGGCGGTAATTTCCTTCGTACCACAATACCATAATGGTTGCATCATTCATTAATGTTTGCTCAGCTCTCATAAAATTTACCATTGCGCTGTCTTTACTTTTTGCATCGCGTCCGGCAACAAAATATTGGTCAAAAACCGGATTTTTATACCGGGCTGTGTTTGGAAAAGAAGGGGCTTTTGAATCTTCAGGCACGTTTGCTCCGTAAAAAAGATTTAAAAAAGTTTCCGGACTCGGGTAATCTGCTATCCAGGCATCGCGAATAATATCTGGTCTTCCCATGCGCGCATCTTCCAGCTTCTGAGAGTAAGGAACTACTTCAAAATCTACATTTACACCTAGGTTTTCCATTAATTGTTTTTGAATTTCTACTACCACATTGGTGTTTTTTCCACCACCCATATTCAATTCAATTTTTACCGGGGGAAAACCTTTTCCATCTTTAAATCCTGCTTCGGCCAACAGCTTTTTTGCCTGAGCCGGGTCAAAATCATATCCGTTTATCTTGGAAATGTCATACCCGTCCTGAGAAAAAGTAGGCGGAGTTATTCCTTTTACACCGGGTCCGTATGCCTGCCCGTTCAACACCTCATCAATAATTTTTTGCCTGTCAATAGCCAGGTTAAACGCTTTTCTTACAGCCGGTTTATCAAAAGGCGGGTGTGTAAGGTTAAAGGTATAATATTGAGTGATCATTTCAGCGCTGTTATCAAGCAAATATTTTGGTGGTTTACTCTGAAAATCGCTGATCTGGGTTTCTACCATTTCTTTTACAGATTCAGACGGAAGAGAAAGGATCATGTCCAGTTTTCCTTCGCGGAACATGGCCAGTTCTTTTTCTTTTGAAGGTGTGATGAGGATTACAACAGAATCCAGAAACGGGAGTTTATTTCCTAAAGTATCTACTCCATAATATGTTTTGTTCCTCTTTAAGATCACTTTCTCAGGTGAGCTGGCAACTGCATCCAGCATAAAAGGACCGCAACCTGTTTTAATGTTTTTGCCATATCGCTCAACAGCTTCCTTAGAAATAACCGCACAAGTAGGCTGAGCAAGGATCTGCATAAACACACCGCTTGGCTGCGCCAGTGTTAATTCCAAACTATAATCTCCGGTAACTTTAATGCCGGCAAGTGCAATTTTCTGTCCTTTTTTAGAGGCTGCGTAATACTCATTTGCCCCTAGCAGACGATCTTTAAAGGTAGAGGAGAAATTCTGGTTATCATCAGAAGCAGAGCAAAGCATTTCAAAAGAAAATTTAAAGTCTTCGGCCTTTACTTCTCTTCCTTTTCCTCCGGCATAGCATTCATCATCCTGAAACAAAACATTCTTTCTTAAGGTAAAAGTGTATTTGGTGCCTGAAGGGTCTACATCAATTTTTTCTGCAATGGCCGGAACAACGCGTAAATTGGATGGATTAAGCTTTACCAACCCTTCATATACCTGAGTGGCAACAAAACCAGAGGTAGCATCTGTTATACCCATCGGATTCAGGGTCTGATAGGTGTCGTTTTCGCTAACACGCAGGTATCCACCATACACACGGTCTCCAATTGCAACAGGCAATTCATCGTTTCCGTCACCGCCAGAGCAAGAGCAAAGCAAAATACCCAATACCACTGCTCCAAAAATAGATCGTTTCATACTAATGAGATAAAATAATA
>JACMLS010000450.1 GCA_014379485.1 Bacteroidia bacterium
AAATGTTGGAAGGAGTACAACTACGTTTTTTAACAAGATAGTTTGGATGCTTCTTATTGTACTATTAGCCGGGGTACTATTGTATTACCTATGGACCCGGGGGTTCATGTTCTTTAATTATTCGCTCAAGAAAAAAACGCTTGTCGTCCATTTCAATAAAAGCAACATGGTGTTCTACGTTTTTAGAAACCGGATCTTTTGGTGAGAGTTGAATACGGATTGGATTTTTTACGAGAGAATACGCAAGGTCTTTTATTTCTTCGTTTATAGTTGCAGAAAAAAACAAGGTCTGATATTTTTTTGGCATTCGTAAAACCACATCGCGAATGTCTTTTATAAAACCTAATGCTAGCATATGATCAGCTTCATCCAGCACAAGAATTTCTACTTCTTTTAAATTGATGTGGCCTTGTGAACGAAGATCGAACATTCTTCCGGGAGTTGAAATTAAAACATCTACACCGTTTTTTAATTGTTCAATTTGAGGGGCCTGATCAACACCACCGAATGTACACAGAATTTCTACAGTGGTATAACGTGCAATAAGATCAAAAACTTCTGTGATCTGAATGGCAAGTTCGCGCGTTGGCACCATTACGAGACAACGGATCAAACCGTTTTTAGTTTCTTTTGGATTTGCAAATAAATGATCAATTATAGGAATTGCGAAGGCGCCGGTTTTTCCTGTACCGGTTTGAGCAATGGCCAGCACATCTTCTCCCTTCATAATGGAGGGAATTGCTTTGTACTGAATATCGGTCGGTTTTGCAAAGCCCAGTTCTTCAAGACTTTTTTTTATTTCTTCTGCTATTTTGTATTTGGAGAATTTCATTTTTAAGTTTCAATTAATTTTGTAAAGGTCGTAAAAAGAAATTACAATTTACCCCGGCTAAAATTGCTCCATTTAAATACACTGGGCACAAAGAGGAAACACAGAGGGGCACAGAGAAAATGCTATCCGAAAGGGCGGCCGCTTATAAATGATTTGCTGCTTTTGGTTTTGGTGAGGATGTTGGAAAAAGTTTTTTCTTTATCGGTCCATTTTAATGTGATGATCTGTTTTAATGTTTCAGGATAGTCTTCTGCTGAGTATTTGTTATCGAAAGTAAAAGTTACATACCTGGAATCTCTGTACTTATAATCTTTCATTTCAGGACCCACAAGCGTAAAGAGGTTTTCTTTAAAATCTTTTTTGCTTATAGTTTTACCACTTTTACCATCAAAATATTCTGCTTTCAGCTGAGAACTTGACAAAGGAATTTCTTGCGTGTACTCGTTTGTGTTTTCGTCTTTCGCAAAAAGTTTAATGTTAATAGAAATTAATTTTTCCGCAAAAGGCAGGGGTTCAGAATAAATAAAATAAACCGGTATCAGCTCGTCAGACGAAAGATCAAAATAACTGGGAGTCAGATCACGCACTATGCTGTCTGTTCCGCCGTGACAAAAAGACAAGCTGTTCTTGTCTGATATTACATAATTGGTGGTGGTTGAACTGCAACTGCAAAATGCAATTAGCAGCGCTGAAATAATTCCTAAAAAAATGTTTTTCATGACTTTATTTTTTTTGAAACACATAGAAACATAGAACACATAGAGGGAACAATTAAATATATTAAATATGCTGAACTTTGTTTTGCCTTTTCTAAAGGGAATAGCTATAACCAAAACTTTCTAAACCTTCTAAACTTTTTTCCTTAAACACCATGTCGTCATACAACGCAAACTCTGAACATTCGTTGTTTTGATGGGTTCAAACAATTCTCCTTTCAACTCCTTAGTATAATCCAGCAAAACTTTCTCATCCACTAAAAAACGTTGGCTTCCATCGGGCAAAAGATAACGTCCGTTGCCAATTGGTTTTACCAGATCTTCAATGCCAATGGAAGATGCAAGTCTTATGAATAAAAATCCGTTTGGTTTTAGAACGCGCCAAATCGATTTCAGCATGGCATCAAAATGATCTTTGTCTTTAGCGAAATGCACTACCGCATTGCAAATTACAAGATCAAACACATCATCTCTGAAAGGAATTTCTTCTGCCTTCGCAACCACAAAATTATTCAGCGCATTGCTTTGAGAAAAACGCTGCGAAAGTTTTTTTACGGCTTCAATGTTTTCTTCGTTCTGATCTATTCCGAAAACTTCAAGACCATTACGCAAAAAATAAATAAGGTTTCTTCCACCGCCACAACCAACGTCTAATACATTCTTACACTGATCAAATCTTCCTTTCAATAACTGATCGAAGAGATAAATATCTATGTTTCCAAATGTGTCTTCCAGAGATTTATTCATATTCCTAAAATTTAAAACCACCCGAAATTCTAACGTTTCTTAAACACATAGAAACATAGAGCACATAGAAAAAATCAATTGAACAAAGCTAAACTCCTGAACTTTTTTGAACTATCTAACCTAAAACCGCAAACTTAAAACTTTTTCTAACGCACCAGAACTTTCTAACTTTTAACCAAAAACTTAAAACCGAAAATTTTTTTCAACCAGAACTTACTAAATTTTCATCCCGATAGCAATCGGGATTCTAAACTTTATTCCTCGCAGTTCGGGTGCACAACACCCGAACAAACGTGTGTGGGTGAAAACTTTCAACCAACTAAAGACAACCGAAAACTTTTTACATGCCAGAACTTTCCAAACTTTCAACTTGCCAACTTTCTAAACTCACTTACATTCCACGTTCCTTATCCAGGTAAGATTGAACCAGATCAATTGCGTTATCAATTACATCGCTCAGCGCACAAATAAACGTTCCTGGTTTTGCGAGTGTAAATGAATGATGCAATGCTTCTACTTCTTTTGGAATGTATTCGTAAGATTGTTTTGGATTTACTTCATTAATTCCTTCTACAAGCAATCTTACAATATCATCTGCTTCTCTGCCACGTAAAAATTTATCTTGCCTTATAATAATATGGTCGAACATTTCTGCAGAAATCCTTCCAAGATCGCGGATGTCATCATCTCTTCTGTCTCCGGTTCCTGTAATAATTCCAATTTTCATTGGAGATTCTACTGAAGACAAAAATTCTTTTATTCCTCTGAAGCCATCTGCGTTGTGCGCAAAATCTATCATCACTTTAAAATCTTTGAAAGTGAAAATATTCATACGGCCCGGCGTTTGCGCTGCAGAAGGAATAAATGTTTCGAGACAAGCTTTAATATCTTCTATTGTAAATCCGTAAACGTAAGTGGCAAGGGTGGCAGCAAGTACGTTGTAAATATTAAATGTAACTCTACCTCCAAACGTTAATGGAATAACAGAAACTTTTTCTACACGAAATTTCCATTCTCCTTTTTTTATGGTAATGTATCCGTTCTCAAAAATGGCTGCAATACCGCCTTTTTTACAATGCTCGCGGATCACTTTATTGTTTTCGTCCAAACTAAAATAAGCGACTTTACATTCTGCTTTTTTTCCTACACCCACGCAATATTCGTTGTCTGCATTTATAACAGCATACCCATCTCGTTTAATACTGTTGATCACTACCGCTTTTACATTGGCGAGATCTTTTAATGTATTTATATCCTGCAGACCCAAATGATCTTCCTGCACGTTGGTTAACACCGCAACATCGCATCTGCCAAATCCTAAACCGCTTCTTAAAATTCCGCCACGTGCTGTTTCAAGAACAGCAAATTCTACTGTAGGATCTTTTAAAATAAATTCTGCGCTTACAGGTCCTGTTGTATCTCCTTTGGTAAGCAAAGAATTCTGAACATAAATTCCATCTGAAGTAGTGAAGCCAACGCGGTAATTATTATTTTTTACGATGTGTGCGATTAAACGTGTGGTGGTGGTTTTTCCATTGGTACCTGTTACGGCAATGATTGGAATTCTGCAGGATTTTCCGGTTGGATACAACATGTCCAGCACAGGCGCTGCTACGTTACGCGGTAATCCTTTTGCAGGCGCAAGGTGCATTCTGAAACCCGGCGCGGCATTTACTTCCAACACAACACCACCTGTAACTTCAAGTGGTTCGTGCAGATTGGTTGCCATAATATCTATCCCACAAATATCCAAACCAATTACACGCGAAATTCTTTCGCAGATAAAAATGTTGTGCGGATGAACTATGTCTGTAACATCTGTAGAAGTACCGCCAGTACTTAAATTGGCGGTTCCTTTCAGGTAACAAAGTTCATCTTTCTTTAAAATTGTTTCAAGTGTAAAATTTTTCTTGGCAAGTTGTTCTGTCGTTTCTCTGTCAATAGAAATTTCTGTAAGCACATTTTCATGACCGTAACCTCTGCGCGGGTCTTTGTTTTCTTTTTCAATTAATTGCTGAATGGTTAAAACACCATCGCCAATAACGTGTGCCGGCTCACGCAATGCAGCGGCAATAAATTTATGATTGATCACTAAAATTCTGAAGTCGTATCCTGAAATAAATTTTTCTACAATTATTTTTCTTGAATATTTTTTTGCGTGTTCAAATGCTGCTTTTGCTTCTTCTTCAGTTTTTACGTTTATAGATGCACCTTTGCCATGATTTCCATCTAACGGTTTAAAAACCAACGGAAATCCTACTCTGCTGATGGCTGTTTCTACTTCTGACTCGTGAGAAATGCACATTCCTT
>JACMLS010000451.1 GCA_014379485.1 Bacteroidia bacterium
GTTTTTTCTCTATCATCTTTCATTCCTTGTCTCTGTGTAACTCGGTGACTCTGTTTCTCCGTGTCAACTCAATTTACACGACGGTTTTTTCATTCCGGTAAAACAGGTATTGAAGGATAAGAATCAATACAAAGGTAGCCACAGAACTGCACAAAACTCTGAGCATGGTGCTCCAAAATTCGTTAAAGCGAAAAATTTCGAGATAAAAGAAAAAGAGGTGATGCCCGAAGATGAGCAAACCAGAATAAGTGGCGAACCAGGCAATACCCATTGACTGAACGGTGGGTTTCATAAAATCTTCATACCCCTCGCGCGGGGCAATTGCTTTAAGAACAAAAGGTCTCAGAAATCCTAAAAAAACCATTGCTGCAGAGTGAAGGCCCTGCTGGTTGTAAAAAGGATCGAGCGTAAGGCCCACAAAAAAACAAATAAGTAAAACCCATACACGCTCTAACTGTAGAGGCAGTAATAAAATAATTATTACCTGGGCCATAGGAACAAAATAGGTTCCGAAATTGATGTTCTGGATAATAAGCACCTGCAGTAAGGTGAAAATGATAAAGCGGTTTATATTTGAAAAGACTACCCTGATCATTTTTTAGGTGGTTTTTGCGAATTGAGTTCCAGAGAATCCTGTTCGTGTTTAAACATGTTTACCACAACGTACACATAATTGAGTTTAGAGAAATTGGTGGTGAGCCGTACTTTTACAGTAAAATAGGGTTCAGCGGCTCTTCTCTCATAATGCTCAACTACACCCACTTTAATTCCTTCGGGAAAAAAAGTAGAAAGCGTACTGGTAGTAACAGTATCGCCGATAAGGATCTGGGCGTGGGTTTGCACATCGGTCATAAGCGCGTAGCGGGGATCGAGTCCGTCCCATTTCAATTGCCCTACACTTCCGTCTTTAAGTTTAGCCGCAACCGCAACTGATTTATGCAGGAAGCTCATACAACTCGAAAAATTTCCTGACACATCTTTTACCACACCAACAATACCTTCTGTATTAAAAACCCCCATATCTTTTATTATACCCTGATTTGCGCCCATATTAAGCGTAATGTAATTCTCTCTCCGGTTTACAGAATTGCTTATGACCTTTGCGCTGATGAATTTATATTTTTGGCGATACATAGTGTCTTTTACCACATTTACAGCGAGCGGAAGCACCTCGTAAGCAGATTTTAATTTGGTGCGCAACCATGCATTCTCTATCATTATTTTCTGGTTCTCTTCTTTTAGCGAAAGGTATTCTTTGGTGTTTGCAACAGCAGAATACAGGTTTGCACTAAGGGCGTTGGTAGAATTAAGAAGGCTGCTGGCCTGGTAGCCTTTGCTCTGTGTAATCAATAAAAAACAAGCCGTTTCAAGCAGAATGAAAAGGAAAAAGAAATTATATTTCCAGAGAAAAAGTAAAAGATTCCGCATGTTTTAGTGTGAGCCGCAATTGCGGTACAAAATAACAATGAAAACACGGCTTTTTTTTAAAGGCTTACAGGAAGTTATAAGCAATTTGTATTTGAAAAAGTGGTTAGGGGTTTTTTGTTGAATTTCCTTTGTCAGACCCATTTCTCAAAATTCAAAGTCGAGTAATAAGTTACCCTAAGTCATTCTAAATATATTTCAATAGCTCTTCTACAAGTTTGAATACTGTAGTTGTAGATTCTTCTTTGGCGGGATTTTTATGGTCAAATAAATTATAGTTTCTTTCTGCCCTTTCAATTGCCAATCTCTTCCTATCCCTATTGGTTTTTAAATCGATTCCATCAAGTAATTCAAAAAATTCTTCTGTTATTATTTTGCTTCCCTCACCGTCATAACTCAAGTCAAATGGTTTTAAAAGCTGATTAATTTTGCTGTGATAATCATTTCTGCTCATACCACCACCCTGATGATCGTTAAGATGCAGTATTATCCAGTATTCAAATGCCTGGTTTGAATATGCAACTCCAAATCCAACGCTATTTGCAAGTTTAATTGCATCATTAAAATTTGGAGCTTGTTTGACATTGTCAGGTTTCGGATCTGCATCAAAAACACACCAAACCTGGTCAAAAGATCTTTCTTTTGATAACTGTATTGCTCTTTTTACTAAAGATATAGTATTGTGACCCTCGCCCACCGACTTAATTGTAGCAAATGATAGTTTAAATTGATTGAAATAAGAGGGTTCAGTGTTTTCACCTTCACAAACAATTAATATAGTTGGTCTTTCAAATTTGGTTGGTTCATTTCTGACTAATGAAGGTTCAAGACGTCTTTTTTTTGCCTTTAAAGATTCTTTATGTTCTTTCTTAATTTGAATTTGGACCGCCCTTTTGTTTTTCATTTTCAACTTTTGACAAGAATTTTCAATGAGCTAAATTATCAAAGAATCCAAGAAAAGGAACCGCACCGTATTTGCCATTAATATAATTTTCTTCAAAAGCCTCTGTCTTCCTTACCGTTTCAGATTTAAAATCTGCCAA
>JACMLS010000452.1 GCA_014379485.1 Bacteroidia bacterium
AGGTTTTTTTTGCAATAGTTTTGTTTTGGTCATATAATAATTATACTTTAACGAGCAAATTCGTTAAGTTATGGCTACAACATTTATGAAAAAAACAACACTAATTGCTGCTGTAATACTTCTTACAGCTTCAGTTTTTAAAAGCCAGGATGATAATACTGCCCACAAGCATTATCCATCTGTTCTTTTAGGTGTTGGCGGACTTAAATTTACCGGCGATGTTGGTAAATTAACCGATGTAAATCCTCTGCTCGATGCTCGTTTAGGGTATTATCTGAAAGCTGAATACAGGTTTGGTAAATACTTCGGTATGATGTTCGGAGGGCTGTACGGCAAATTTGCCGGAACAGATAATTCAAAAGCATCGCACCTGAACTTTCAGTCTAAAGCTATACAAGCTGATTTGAATTTTGTTACTTATTTCGATCATCTTTTTAAGCAGAACGATGAGGTTTCTCCATTTCTCAGTGCAGGAATCGGCTATGTAATGTTTGATGCAAAAGGTGATTTAAAGAACGGAGACAACACGTACTATTACTGGTCTGATGGGTCTGTGCGCGATCAACCAGACGTTTTGGTGAATCAGGCTACTGCCACAATCATAAAACGCGATTATACTTACGAAACACAATTGAAAGATAGTGCGACAAATTATTCACGCGCTGCACTTGTAATTCCAATACAGGCTGGTTTTGATTTTCAATTAGGAAAATTGCACCGCTGGGATGTTCAGATTGGTTTCAATTACAACATTATTTTGTCTGATTATGTTGACAACAAAAAAGCAGGTGGAAACGATTCGTACTGGATGGGTCATGTGGGGTTCAAATATACTTTTGCGCCAAAACCAAAAACCCCGCAGGATGATGTTGATTTTTCTCATATAGATAAAATGGATGTTGACGGTGATGGTGTTGCTGACAACGAAGACAGGTGCTTGTCTACTCCAAAAGGTGTTCCGGTAGATAATCATGGATGCCCTATGGACGGAGATAAAGACGGTGTAGCAGATCATATGGACAAGGAACCATCTACCAAAAAAGGTGCAAAAGTAGATGGATTTGGAGTTACTATAAATGAAGACAGTCTTGCTTACCACCAAATTATGTGGGACAGTCTTGCTGCTGAAAGAAATGAAAATTTTAACGAGAACCCATCTATTGAAACGCTTAAAAAAGTAGAAAAAGACCCCATTAAATCAGGCGTAAAAATTCCTGATGAAATAGTGTCTGCAGATATTAACAAGGATGGATTTATTTCTGCCGAAGAAATTTCGAAAACTATTGATGGCTTTTTTGAAGGCGCAAATGATTTTACGGTTGACAAAATAAACCGGCTGATAGACTTTTTCTTTGAGCAGTAAAAACTGAAGGGATTATTATTTCCTTTTTGTTTTTTCTGCGCAAGGAAAGCAATAGGAATTATAATCTCTTAATATGGCTAAATATCTGTTTCTAGGAATTAACTCACTGCTTATTGTATTTTTTAAATTCTTTGCAGGAGATGATGTAACCGTAAAGCACAATTTCCCTTCATCGCTAGCGGCAGGGGCCGAATTTACCACCGAAATAACTATAACCAAAGGTGCAATTAACGGATTTGGAAAACTACTGCTCGAACTTCCGGAAGGAATTACTGCTGAGGAAGTAGAAAGTAAATCAGGCAAATTTGCGTTTGAAAACAAGCAGGCAAAAATTATCTGGATCCAATTACCATCAGAAGGAGAGTTTGTTCTGAAAATAAAATTTAAAGCAGATAAAAGTGCCTCCGGCCTCAAGAATATTTCGGGCAAATTCGCATACGTTGTTGGCAATGAAAAAAAACAGGTTGACATTCCTGTACACGAAATTACAGTTACCAATACAGAAACGGCTGTTGTTACCAACACTAATTCAGGTTCAGACACCGCTTCAAAATTCAACACACCTGTTGAGCCTGGGGCAGAGGTACAGGTAGAAAGAAAGATTGCAAAAGATAATGCAACGGGAAATTATAAAGTTGAAATAAAAATCAAAAAAAGTCAAATAAAAGGATTTGCAAAATACAGCGATGTGCTGCCAGATGGTCTGTTGGGAATGAAAGGCGTATCAACAGGAAATGGTAATTTTAAGTTTACAGAAAAAAAAGCAACATTCATTTGGGCAACGCTGCCAAAAGAGGAAGAAATTACTGCATCCTATTATATTAAAGCAACAGCAAAATTTACCGAAAACCCTAAAGTAAACGGCACCTTTTCTTATCTGGATAACGAACAAACTTTAAAAGTAAATGCAAGCGAAGAAGTTGTGCCGATAGTAGAAACAGAGACTGTTGTGGCAACGAATACCGTGGTGGCAAACACGAACACTGTTGTTGCCAATACAAATACAGTTGCAGAAACAAATACGGTTGTGGCAAACACTAATACGGTTGTTGCCAATACAAATACAGTTGCAGAAACAAATACCGTTGTGGCAAACACTAATACGGTTGTGGCAAACACAAACACTGTTGTTGCAGAAACAAATACAGTAGTTGCAGAAACAAATACTGTTACTGCAAGCAATCTTGGCAACTCTTCTGTAATTTTCCATATTCAGATAGGCGCATATAATGCCCCTCCGCAAACAGAATATTTTGCAAACAAATACAATATTGCTGAACCTATAAGCACAGACCTTAACAATGGCTTAACAAAATTCCTTGTCGGAAAATTCTCAGACTACAAAGTGTCGCGCGACTATCGTGAAAAAATAAAAGGCAAAGGTGTTAGTGATGCATTTGTTACCGCGTATAATTCAGGCAAAAGAATTACTGTTCAGGAAGCCTTAATGATCGCGAAACAAAAATGGTTTAGGTAAATTCCCTTAAAGGAAATATCGTTGAATTTGGTTACATTTGTTAGATATTAGGCCTGATAATGCTAAGGTATTTTCCTCTTTTTTTTTCTCTCTTCTTTTTCCTGAATGTGCAGGCACAGGATAGTACTGCAAAGAAAAAACCAAAAACACTTGCCGAAAAATTTTCTGACACTGCTGCGGCTGAAATTTTACCCCCCGCGCTTGGCGATATTTTTAAACCTTCTATTGGTATTGGAACCGGAATGTTCTCTTTTTACGGAGACGTTTATTCAAAAAATTACCAGGCGCCCTGGACCAGCCGTGTTGCTTATGACCTTTCTATCAGCCAGCCTTTAAGCAAATCTTTTCGTTTAAATTTCTATATTCTCTTCGGAAAATTAGGTGCAAATGAAAGAATTGATGATAAACGTTTTGTAAATTTTGAGTCACAGATCAGATTAGGCGGGCTTAATGTTATGTACACCTTTGATCATTTTTTTTCTGATAAATTAAAGATCAGACCGTGGGTTTCCTTAGGTTTTGAGGGTTTCGAATTTCTCTCTAAAACAGATACCTATGACAGGTTCGGAAATAAATATTATTACTGGTCAGACGGCAGTATTAAAAATATAGATGAGAATGCGTCTAATGCTCAGAACGCAGTAGAATTAGTGAGAGACTATAAATACGAATCAGACATACGCGAATCTAATTTAGATGGTTTCGGAAAATATCCCGAGCGCTCCTGGTCAATTCCTATTGGCGGCGGTGCATTAATGAAAATTGGCGAACGCTTTGAATTTAAAATTGGCGCCACATTTCATTATGCGTTTACAGATTATATAGATGGCATTTCACAAAAAAGTGTTGGAGACAGAGTTGGAAATAAAAGAAAAGATTGTTTTGTTATGACATCTTTTTCTTTGCATTATGACCTTGTTACAAAATCAAAACTTGATACGCTTCCAAAAGATCATTTTGATTTTGTAGATTTTGTGGCACTTGATAAAGAAGATGAAGACGGTGATAATGTAAGGGATTTTGAAGACATCTGCCATGGTACACCGGCAGGCGTAAAAGTTACCAAAGACGGTTGCCCGGTTGATACGGATGAAGACTGGATTCCGGATTACCGCGATGATGAAGAAGGCACGCCAAAAGGTGTATTGGCAAACGGAAAAGGTGTTGGGTATACAGATGAGATGGCTGCAAAATGGTATGAGCTTTATTATGATTCAACCGGTTCTACAGCGCAGGTTATTGCACTCGGAAATTCTGCTGCGGGCGAGCAGAACCAGGCTCTTATAAATGGTAAAAAAACAGATTCTGAGAAAACATTTACTGTTGAAATGGGTGTATTCGGAAAAAGTGTGCCAGATGAGGTGATGTTGTTTTTACTTAGTATTGGTGATGTAAAATCTACTACTGACGGAGACAATACAATTTATACTGCCGGTAATTATTCTGACATTAAAACAGCAATAAAACGAAAAGAAGAATTTGAAAAAGAAGGTCTTAAAAATTTAAAGATCGGTTCTTTTCAAAACGATAATTACCAGGTTCTGTCAGAAAAAGAAGTGGTTGAAGAAGTTAATATTTCAAATGGAATTGTAATTAAACCAAAAAACCCTGACGATACTGCAAACCATAATCACAATATAAATTTCAGGGTTCAATTGGGTGCATACAAAAACAAAATAAGTAAATCTGTTTTTGGAAAAGATGCTTCAAAAATTCTTGAGATCCCTACTGACGACGGTTATTTCAGGTATGTTTCTATAGCATACCCCACTCTGCACGACGCGGCTGTAAGGCGCGCAGATTTTATTCTTGACGGGTATCCTGATGCATTCATCACGGCCTATAAAGACGGTAAAAGAATTCCGCTTAAAGAAGCAGGCGCAACGTATGAAAACAAAAAAGACGAAAAAGAAAATCTCGACGAAAAAACAACTACAAGTTCAGTTGACAAAAATCTTGTTTCTTTTACAATTCAATTAAGTGTTATCAGAAAAGCAGTTAATCCTGACTTTGAAAATCAGATCAAAGATCTTAAAGATGTTCAAAAACAAACCACTGTTACCGGAATGTACAGATATACTGCCGGAAAATTTGCAAACTATAACGACGCTGTTAAATTCAAAAACCAATTGGTTGCCGAGGGTTATGCAGAAGCTTTTGTGATTGGTTCTTTTAAAGACGAGTTTATCTCTGCGCAGGAAGCTCTTGAGTTGCTGAAATAAAAATTGGCACTATCTTTGGGTATTATTTACCAAATAAAATTAAAATGAAAAAGACAATCACAATCGCCACATTTTCCACGCTCTTTCTTTTTGCGGGATTATCATTTGCACAAACAACCAAAACCAATATAAAAAGAAAGCCGGGCACTGTAAAATCGAAAGAAACCGCGACTGCTCCAAAGGTTGAAGGAACAACTGTTAATGAAACCAAGGGCGACACAACCAAACCTAAAAGCGGAGGAACACGCATGGCAATAAGCAACAAAGGTTTGCCTACAAAAGGCCATAACAATAGCACAACAAATAAAACTGCCACTTCAACAGGTGATGGTAAATCTGAAAAGAAAACTCCTGGAGAAGGAAATAAATAAAACAAATTCTTCTAAAAAAAAATCGCCCCTTCAGTAAATTGACAGGGCGATTTTTTTTTGTTTCAAAATTCAATCAGTATAATAAATTATTATAAGGATATCTTTTTATGTGAAGGGCCTTAATATGTTCGTAAAGCAGGTTTCTGAACTGATCTACGTTTTGTTTTTTTACTGCCGAAATAAAAACGCAGGGATGCTGCAACTTACTCATCCATGATTTTTTTAATTGCTCAAGCGAAAGATTTTTTACTGTTGCCGGCTCAAGATCGTCAGGATCTTTAAGAATAAATTTATACGCATCAATTTTATTAAAGACAAGTATGGTAGGTTTATCAGCAGCACCAATTTCTATAAGAGTTTCCTGCACAACATTTAACTGGTCTTCAAACTTTGGGTGACTGATGTCTACCACGTGCAATAAAATATCTGCTTCGCGCACTTCATCTAAAGTAGATTTGAATGATTCAACTAACTGATGCGGTAGTTTTCTGATAAAACCAACTGTATCTGAAAGAAGAAACGGGAGATTTTCTATCACAACTTTTCTTACAGTAGTGTCAAGCGTTGCAAACAATTTGTTTTCTGCAAATACATCGCTTTTACTTATGAGATTCATTACAGTTGATTTGCCCACGTTCGTATATCCCACAAGTGCTACCCGAATCATTTCTCCGCGGTTCTTGCGTTGCGTTGCCATTTGCCTGTCAATTTCAAGCAATTTACCTTTTAAAAAAGCAATTTTATCTCGCACAATCCTTCTGTCTGTTTCAATTTCTTTTTCTCCGGCTCCCTTCATGCCTATTCCTCCTTTTGTTCTGTCAAGATGCGTCCACAAACCAACAAGTCTTGGTAACAGGTATTGGTATTGCGCAAGTTCTACCTGTGTTTTTGCGTGCGATGTGCGGGCGCGTGAAGCAAAAATATCAAGGATCAGCAAATTTCTGTCAAGCACTTTTTTTTCCATTGCCTTCTCAAGGTTTCTTTGCTGCGAGGGGCTGAGCTCATCGTCAAAAATTATAAGATCAATGTTATTTTCTTTTGCAAAGGCTGCAATCTCATTCATTTTACCTTTTCCTACAAAAGTTGTTTTGTCAGGACTTTCTAATCTCTGCAAATACTTTTTTACTGGTATTGCTCCTGCGGTTTCAGCTAAAAACGCAAGCTCATCTAAAAATTCTTTTGCTTCTTCTTCTTTCTGATTTTTTGTAATTAATCCAACAAGGAGGGCACGTTCTTTTTGCTTTACCGTTTCGGTAAGGTTTTTCATACTTAAAATTATCTGTTTATTTATTTGCGAAGTGTTTCAACATAAGAAGCAATCGCATCCGCTTCTTTTTCTGACAGGCCAGTGGCCGGCATTGTTCCTCTTCCATTTATAATTACCTGTATTGCCACAGTACGATCTAACGTAGAAACAGACAGATCCATAGCGCCCATTATCATTGCTTTGCCATCATCTCCATGGCATTTACTGCACTTTTCTGAATAATAATTTTGTGCATCAAAATTATCACCGGTACTTTTAGCATCGTTTGTAATCGCTCCCATTCTTTTGTGATGTACTTCTGCAATGCCAAATGAAGATACCAGCATAAAAAAAGAAAGAGATGCAAGTAATTTGTTTCCTTTCTTAAATCCTATGATTGCAAGGGGGATTGAAAGTAAAACCAAGCCGATCTTTATTATCATCAGCATTTTTATTTCAGGTAATTGTGTAAGAAGAAAAATCCCTGTTCCTAAAAATAAAAAACTAACAATCATTTCAGGAACCTTAAGTGTTTTTGAAATTTTCTTTAACGCCTCTTGTTTATTGCTCAGAAGCAAAATGGTTTTTATAAAATAAATAACAAGAAAGATTGTTACAACAGTGTAATGTGTATAATGAATTATTTTGTAAAGTTGAACTTTGTCCATTTTCAGAAATTTATATCCAAAATTAGAAATATTATTCTAATCAGACATTTTTTATTAAAACCAGCCGTAGTTACAGATTTCGCTGAGTGTTTTTCTTTAAGCTGCCAGTAGTATTTTCAACAACTGAACCACTATCTATTAAAACCGCTTACAAACAAAAACCCCGACTGGTCAGCGACTAGCCGGGGTTTAAAAAAATCAATTTTCAATTACCTTAACAGCTGAACATAGCCTTTCTGGCTTGTAAACTCGCCGTTTCCGCAACGCGATTTGTATGTGGCCATCCAAAAATAAGTTCCATCTCCGCACTCTTTTCCGTGCATGTTTTTACCATTCCAGGCTTGTATATAATTATCAGACTCGTACATAAGAATTCCCCAACGGTCATAAATCTTAATATTAAATCCGTCTTCTGCATACTCAATGTATTTCTGAGTAACAAGTGGGTTAAAGTATGGGTGAAATAAATCATTTTTGTTATCACCATTTGGAGTAAAAATATTTGTTGTAAGATCAGGAGTAAACAGGGTTCCCGGAATTGAGCGGAAAATAATAATTGTTTTTCTTTCGCAAGGGGCAACAATGTATGTAACAGAATAATTAGAATAGGTTGCACCCGGATTTAAAATAAAAATAGAATCATTGGTTGCACCCGGAATCTCTACACCTCCATAATACCACTGATAATTTGTAAAGCCAAGTGGGGCACCTAAAACTGCAGAGGTATCGCCATCGCAAAAAGTTGTATTAATTACCAAAGTATCATTTGGCATTGGCGGTTCAATAATAATTACCGTGTCAGAAAAATTACAACCACTGTTTGACATAGAAATAACATACATACCAGAATTTAAATCGGTAAGCGAAACAATTGTGCCGGTTGTAGCAGAATTAAAGCCTGCCGGACCATTAATGTTTATAGAACTAACACCGGGTACACCACTTGCAACAACCTGTATTGTTCCAACAGAATCAAGATAGCAAGGATTGTTTTGCTGAGAAATTGCAGCGTTTAAAGTATAAGTTGGAATTGTAAAAACCTGCGTATAAATACAATTTGCGTCTGTAACCGTTACGGTATATGTTCCTGAGGTAAGGTTAGAAAGAGAGAATGGAACGGTTGCAGAAGTTCCGGTGTTTGAACCAGCCGGCCCGTTTACGTTATAGTTGTATGGGCCGGTTGTAATACCGGTAACCTGCACCTGGGCGCTTCCTGTACTAACGCCTGGACACAAACCTGCTGTTACGTTTTGTATGCCCGGATTACCACCCGCGGTTAGCACAAAAGTAATTTTAACAGAATCTCTGCATCCAAGCGGAGAATCATAAGAAACGGTGTAACTCTGCCCGTTTACGGGTGTGGCAGCAATCAGACTGTCATTTGTCTCGCCTGCAAGCAATGTTTGAGTATTGTTATACCACTGAAAATTTGTTCCTGCAGGCGCAACAAGTACCTGAGGGGAAGTTGAGTTGCAAAAAGGTTGATTTTGAAGCTGCAACGGCGGCGGAGCTGCGGCCACTACAATAAAAGTGTCTTTAGGCGGACAGTTTCCTGAAGTAATATTGACCCAGACCGTATCATTTGGCAAACCGGTTACAGATTGACTTGTTCCTAAAACAGTTCCTGTTCCTCCCACAGCAGTGCTCCATATAAAATTATAGCCACTGACCAATCCACCAGTTGGAACCACGTTGGCTGAGCCTGATGAACCTCCCAGACATGTTGGCGAACTGGTTATACTCTGAACGTCAAGCGACGAAGGGGTAATGATTGTCATAACTACTGTAGTACATCCGGCAGCATTTACCATTTGTACAAAAAAAGTATCATTCAGATTAGGATTAGTTATAATAAGTGAATCATCTGTAGCACCTGGTATAGGGGTTAAAGAATTAGGTCCTGACCAAACATAGCCAACAAATCCTGTGGGTGCTGTTAACAACACCTGCGTGCTTCCAGTGCAATAGCCATTTACATAGCCTTGAATAATTCCACAACTACCATCAATGTAAGCGTACCCAAAATGGCCTGTCTGGGTACAGTCTGCGGTTTGAAATTCAATTGTAATACTTTGCCCTATGTAAGCTGAAAGATCGACACTTACTACCGTCCATGGCTTGTAATAAAGTGGCTCGCCCAGGTAAGTAATATTTATGTAAGTAGGATCGCTTGATGCAAGTGTTGCGTCAATCTGGTATTGCCCGCAACCAGTAAGCAGATTTCC
>JACMLS010000453.1 GCA_014379485.1 Bacteroidia bacterium
CCGTTTATTAAAGACTGGTATTGCTTTTTTGGTTTCCAGGTTTCTGTTCAACTTCACGGCAAACCAAAACCCTGCAGCGCATACGGTTTAAAGAATAAAAAGTAGTCAGACTTCGATACTTCGACAAGCTCAGTATAAACTCACTCAGCCTGACAATGTGCAACAAATCAATTCAATTTCCTGCCTCAAAATTCTTAACACTTTTTAACCCCCCTTTTATTACTAAAAACGCATTAACAAACGTTGATAGAAAAACCCGCGATTTTCATTAACTTCGCAGCTACGTAAAAAAATGCCTTTAAAGCAAAAAATAGATCTTAAACGCCTGCCAAAACACATTGCCATTATCATGGATGGAAACGGACGCTGGGCTAAAAAGCAGGGAGAAGAACGCATCTTTGGTCACCACAACGGTGTTACTTCTGTACGCGAAACCGCTGAGGCCGCCGCAGAAATTGGTGTGGAATTTTTAACCCTTTACGCTTTTAGTACAGAAAACTGGAACCGGCCAAAAGAAGAAGTAAATGCTTTAATGGAATTACTGGTACACACCATACACCACGAAACAAAGACACTAAACAAGAATAATATTCGTTTACATGCAATAGGAAATTTGCAGAGTTTGCCAAAAAGCTGTTTTGATGAATTACAAGAGGCAATAAACAATACTTCTAAAAACACCCGCATGACGCTTGTACTTGCTTTGAGTTACAGCAGCAAATGGGAAATTTTAAATGCAGTGAAAGAAATAGGAAACAAAATAAAAGCCGGAGAATTACAGCCAGAAGAGGTGAACGAACATACACTTGAAAAATATTTATGTACTGCAGGCATTCCTGATCCTGAATTAATGATCCGCACCAGCGGAGAACACCGCATCAGTAATTTTTTATTGTGGCAACTGGCTTATGCCGAATTTTATTTTACAGAAAAACTCTGGCCTGATTTCAGGAAAGATGATCTGTACCAGGCCATTTTAGATTACCAGGCAAGAGAAAGAAGATTCGGAAAAACAAGCGAACAAATAGCACTCTAACGCAAAACACTAATGAACAAATTAAAAAATAGTTTACTGCTTCTTTTTTTTATTCTTCTTTGCGGAAAAACTTTTTCGCAGGCAACTGTACTTGCAGAAGACACCATACTGCCGGCAAATCCAATGGAATTTGTAATAGAAGATGTAAAGATCGTTGGCAATGTTTTAACAGACGGAAATGCTATAAAACTTATATGCAATATTTACAAAGGAGACAAGTTTGTTGTGCCGGGAGAAAAAATATCTGACGCCATAAAAAACCTGTGGAGAAACCAGCTGTTTGATGAGATAGAAATTTCTGCACAGCACGTAAGCGTAAGCAAAGCAACACTAACGCTGGTAGTAAGTGTAAAAGAAAAGCCAAGAATGTGGAATGTTAAATTTGTGAATGTAAGTAAAAGCGACAAAGAAGACCTGCAGGAAAAAATCCGTTTTGCTAAGGGTAAATTCTTAACGGAATTCTATAAAGGCTATGCAAAAAATATTATTTATGAATTTTACCGCAACAAATCTTTTTTAAATTGCTCGGTAGAAATGACCGAGGTTCCTGTAACTGCGGCAGACAACTGTCCTAAACCAAAAGAATATGTTTGGCTGGTTGTAAAAGTTACCAAAAACAAAAAAGTAAAAATAAAAGACATCTTTTTTGTTGGTAACGACAGTGTAAAATCTAAAAAACTTTACAAAAAAATGAAAGACACCAAACGTAAACGCTGGTGGAACCCGTTTAACAACGGAAAATATTTAGAAGAAAATGTAGATAAGGACAAAGACAATATTCAGATAAAATATAACTCACTTGGCTACCGTGATATGCGCGTAGTAAAAGATTCTATGTGGCCTGTAAGCGAAAAACGCGTGAGCATGAAACTTTGGATAGAAGAAGGAAGAAAATATCATTTCAGAAATATTACCTGGGTGGGTAATACCGTTTACCGCAGCGGAACTTTAGATACTGTGTTGGGAATAAAAAAAGGAGATGTTTTTGATCAGAGTTTGCTCGAACAAAAACTGAGCGCAAATCCGAACGGGGCCGATATTCAGGGCTTGTACATGGATAACGGATATTTGTTTTTCCAGATCATGCCAACAGAAGTATTGGTTGAAAACGACTCAATAGATCTTGAAATGCGTATGTACGAAGGCAAACCCGCCATCATTAACCGCGTAACAGTAATTGGAAACACAAAAACAAACGACCGGGTTATTATGCGCGAGATCCGCACAAGGCCGGGCATGCTATTTCGCCGCAGCGATATTATGCGTACACAACGCGAGCTTTCTGCTCTTGGTTATTTTGACCCAGAAAAAATGGGCGTAAATCCAATTCCAAATCAAGCAGACGGAACTGTGGATATTGAATATACAGTTGAAGAAAAACCATCAGACCAGATTCAATTATCTGGCGGCTGGGGTGGCGGACGCGTGATTGGAACACTTGGTGTAACCTTCAATAATTTTTCTACAAAGAATTTTTTCAAAAGAGGTGCATGGCAACCATTACCTGCCGGCGACGGACAGAAATTAAGCGTGCAGGCGCAAAGTACAGGAGCTTTCTACCGCAGTTTTAATTTTTCTTTTACAGAACCATGGCTCGGCGGTAAACGTCCTAACTCACTTACGTTTTCTGCTTACCACACAGTTTCATCTAACGGTGTGCCCGGAAAAATAAAAGATGCAGATGGAAATAAAATTAAAAATCCGGCTTTGTCTGATATTAAAATTACCGGTGTAACTTTTGGTTTTGCATCGCGCCTTAAAAAACCTGATGACTGGTTTTCTTTTTACGGAGAAACAAATTTCAGTCATTACAACGTAAACAATTACTCTTCGTTTTTTGTGTTCTCTAACGGACAGGCAAATGATGTTAACGTACGCCTTTCACTTAACCGCGATAGCCGCGAGGGTTATATCTGGTACAAGAGCGGCGCTTACATAAACGTGTCAGGCCAGTTTACTCCACCCTACTCTATGTGGAACGGTAAAAAATATCTTTCTACCAATCTCGAAGATAATTTCAGATGGATAGAATATCAGAAATATAAATTCTCTGCTGAGTGGTATGCGCCGCTTACTAATGTAAAAGTAAAAGAAGGTAAAGAAGCCAGAAACTTAGTGTTACGTTTAAGAACGGGTTACGGTTTCCTTGCATCGTACAATAAAAAAGTTGGTACGGCACCTTTTGAACGTTTTTATTTGGGAGGAAGTGGCTTATCAGGCTTCAATACTTTTTTTGCGAGAGAAATTATTGCATTGCGCGGTTACCAGGACAATTCCATTTCATCTAAACAAGGAGATGCTTTTATTGCAAAATATACTGCAGAGTTGCGTTACCCGGTTTCATTGAATCCGCAGGCAATGATTTGGGTGCAGGGTTTTGCTGAGGCAGGAAATTCGTGGCAGACACTAAAAGAATTTAATCCGTTTAAATTATACCGTAGTGCCGGTGTGGGTGTAAGAATCTTTTTACCAATGTTTGGTTTACTTGGCTTAGATTACGGATGGAGATTTGATACTGTAAATAAACCGGGTACAGCGCCAATGCCAAAGGGACAATTACATTTTACTATTGGGGCACAACTTGGAGATTTGTAAGAAAAGAGACGGGGGACGGGAGAAAGGGCCGAGGGATCTAAAACTTGCGTAAAAACAGATATGAAAAAATTAATTTTTACTTTTTTTATTTTCTTTTTTGTTGCAACAATAAATGCGCAACAAATTAGTTTTAATAATACAGAACAGATTCTCAATTTTATTCCTGAATACAAA
This sequence comes from Bacteroidia bacterium, assembly GCA_014379485.1. Classification (GTDB taxonomy): domain Bacteria; phylum Bacteroidota; class Bacteroidia; order B-17B0; family Aurantibacillaceae; genus AM-1111. The sequence goes on from JACMLS010000453.1 coordinate 3,806, forward strand.
AACGCTCAGACAGAATTTTTATGGAACCAATCTCCTGCGTTTGTTTCTGCTCCTTTCTGGGAGAGAAGGACGAGAGATGCGTAAAGTACCTGCAGTGGAAGAAGAGGAAGAGGAGA
>JACMLS010000454.1 GCA_014379485.1 Bacteroidia bacterium
CTTGGCGCCGTTTATAACAACTGGGGCAACTGGTATTCTTTAAAAGAAGAAAAAAACGCAACGATATCTGCTGAGAACGAAAAAAAATCTAAAGGGTATTGGGAAAAAGCAATTATCTATCTTGAAAAAGCAGACGCTGCAAAAGGCTGCGACAAAGGTGTAATGTTTAACTTAAAACGCCTTTATTACATGACCGAGAAAAAAGAAAAAGGAGATGCAATGAAAACTAAAATGGCATCGGGTTGTAAATAAAATTATTTTTTTGAATTTGATTGAAAAGGGAGAAACGAAAAATTTCTCCCTTTTTTTTGTTTCGTTGATTTTTTTCAAACACATAAGAAACATGAGAAAACATAAGGAAATTTCCTTCTCATGTGCTCTAATGTTTCTTATGTGTTTAAAAGGAGGTTTATTTCAAACGCAAATAAGCACTAACCGGAAAATGATCTGTAGTAGATTCTTTTATACGCTTGTACGAAACCGTTTCAATTTCTTTACTGTGCAAAATATAATCAATCCTAAAAGCCGGCATTTTTCCGTTGTAAGTTTTTTCGAATCCTGAACCTTTTTCAATAAAAGCGTCTTTCATATCGCCACGAATATTTGAGTAGGTATAAGACGATGGCGTATCATTAAAATCTCCGCAAACAATTATTTTGTATTTGCATTTGCTGATGTGTTCTGCCACAAGATCTGACTGATAAGAGCGTTTTAAAAAACCCCGTTTTAAGCGACGTAAAATACTTTTACTGTGTTCTATTTCCTCTTGCGTTTCTTTATTGTTCACCACATCGCTCACAAATTTATAGTCGTCTTTTTTAAACTGTATACTTTGCAAATGCATGTTGTAAATGCGCACCGTATCTTTTTCAATAATAACATCGGTAAAGATGCAAATGTTATTTGTTTTGGTATTAAAGATGAGTTTTCCTTTTCTTACAATAGGATATTTGGTAAGCGTAGCAATTCCCCAATGATCCCAACCACGCAGGGTAGTAGTGTACTCGCAATGAATATTTGTGGTAGGAAGAAATTTAGTAAGTGTATCTTTATTATTAAAACTCTTAGGGTTTTCTGAAGTATAAAATTCCTGCAGGCAAAGAATGTCGGGCGACTCTTCTTCGAGCATACCAAAGATCTCTTCGCGCGATTTTTCATTGTGCGACCAGTTGTACAAATCAAACAACATAGAATTGTAACTCATTACTTTTACATCTGTTTTTTGTGGTTTAGTATCAACCAGAGTAATCTGAACATATGAGAAAAACGAACGGAGTCCAAGTAAAATAAAAATCAAAGAGAGAAAACTATAGATTCTTAGCTGTGCCGTCCAATACAAAATAAAAAAAATATTTACGAGCAGCACTACAGGGTAAGCAAGACCGAAAAAAGCAAGATACCAGAATGAAACGGGATTGATAAAACGGGCAGCGTATGAACATAACAGAGCAACAATTGCAATATAATTCAACCACAACATAAAGCGGTTAAACCAGTTCAGCTTTCTTTTTCTTGCCTCACTGATCTTTCTTCTTAATTCGCCAAAACTTATATTTTTTTTTAAAATTATCACACAAAGGTTTCAAGAGTAGTTTCATTCACTATCAAGCCGTCTTTCATAACCAGTTTACGGTCGGCCAGGTTGGCGAGTTCTTCGTTATGTGTAACTATAACGAAAGTTTGCTTAAAAGTTGTTCTTAAAGTAAAAAATAAATTGTGCAGTTCTTTTGCGTTGGCAGAATCAAGATTTCCGCTGGGCTCATCGGCAAATACAACTGCCGGATTATTGATAAGCGCCCTGGCCACAGCAACACGTTGTTGTTCTCCGCCAGAAAGTTCGCGTGGCTGGTGAGATTCTCTCGAAGAAATTCCGAGGATTTCAAAAAGTTCGCGCGCTCTTTTTTCCGCATCTTTCTTTGTTGTACCGTTTATCCATGCCGGTAAACAAGCATTTTCCAAAGCTGTAAACTCCGGAAGCAACTGGTGAAACTGAAAAATAAATCCGATCTTCTGATTTCTAAATGCTGAAAGTTTTTTATCCTTCAGGCCCCTCACTTCAACATCAGCAATTTTTAAACTCCCTTCAAAATTTTTATCCAAAGTTCCAAGAATCTGCAGCAAGGTAGATTTTCCGGCGCCGGATGCTCCTACAATAGAAACAACTTCTGCTGCGCCAATAGAAACATCAACACCTTTTAAAACGCTGAGTTTTCCGTAACTTTTTTTTATCTGATGTCCGACAATCATTTTTATAAAAGTAAATAAGTTAATACCGTTATCAAAAGAATTCCGCCAATGTCCAGTATTAAGCCGATGAAAAACATATCGCGCGTAAAAATTCTTTTGGTACCGAACACAATTGTATTGGCTGCGGTTGCAACGGGAAGAATAAAACCGAGTGAGGCAGCAAAAGTTGCAGGGATCATTAATAATAAAGGTGGAATATTTAATTTGTGTTGCAGTGCAATCATAATTGGCATTACCAAAACAATACTGGCAATGTTAGAAGCAAATTCGCTGATGAGGCAAACTACTACGCAAATTGAAAATGTGAGCACTAAAACGTGGGTCCCTTTCAAGGCTTCCAAAGAATGAGCCAGCCAGTTGCTTAAACCTGCCTGCTCAAATCCGTAAGCCAACGCAAATCCGCTTCCGAACATTAAAATAATATCGTACCTGATTTTTTTTGCATCATCCCACTCAAGAATTGCTTCTCCTTTTTTATTTTTTGAAGGAATAAGAAACAAGAGCAGGGCAGCCATTATTGCAACCGTTGCATCGCCAACGGTTTTAACCATATTTGTATCTCTTTCATCTACTTTCATTTTTCCAAATAAACTTCCCCATCCTTTAAAGTGAAAGTTGTCAACTTTAACTTCTTCCCGTGTAAACCAAAGTACCATGCAGCAAATAAAAATAATGCTGATGACTATTTCTTCAAAAGAAAATTTTCCAAGTCCCTTCAATTCCTGCTTGAAATAATTTTTCTCGAAATTAATTTCAACCTTGCGCAAATAATAGCGGCTCAAAACAAAATAAGTAAGGCATAAAAAAAGAAAAGAAATAGGATACCCGATTTTTGCCCAGGTTAAAAAATTCAGATCATGCATTTCAGGATAAGCCTTGTGGTAAGCATTAAAAAAATACATGTTTGGAGGCGTTCCTACAGGAGTAGCCATGCCACCAATAGTAGCAGAAAAAGCAAGGCCAAGCAAAAGTGCGGCTGCAAATTTATTCCGGTCTTTTTGCTCAACAATTTTTAATTCAACCACATCAATCAGCGAAAGAACAGCGCTGAGCAACATAATGGTTGTGGCAGTATTCGAAATCCAGTTAGAAATTAAATAGGTTGACAACATTACGCCCATTAAAATTCTGTTTGGTTTTGTTCCAACCACCGACAAAATTTTTATGGCAATTCGCCTGTGCAATCCCCATTTTTCTATAGCGAAGGCGAGCATGAAACCACCAAGAAATAAAAATATAATACTGTCAGTATATTGGGGCGCCACTGCTTCTAATGGAGCAATTCTTAAAAGCGGCATAAAAAAAATGGGAAGCAAAGCGGTTACAGCAAGACTCACTGCTTCAGTAACCCACCACACACACATCCAGACCGCAAGGCCAGCCATGTAAGTAGTGGCTTTGTTGGCAGGATTAAGGTCAAAACAAAACCAAATAATACAGGCCAAAAGCGGACCGGCTGCAATAGAAATGTATTTAAATTTATTTCCCAAATTACTCCGTTTGATACAAATGTAACAGAATCATATTATATTTACATAAGACTTATAAAAACATTTAAATGCAACCTGGATGAAAAACTTTGCTCTTATTTTTCTTTCGTTATTACTCCTGAGCTTAGTTGCTTGCAAAGGCCACAAAACCGCAGTAGATTATTACCCGGCTGCAAAGATGGATAGACACTATGAATCGCAGGGATTTTTAAAAGCTGTGGTAAAGAAATACGATATAGACGGGTGTGGATTCATGTTATTCCTTGACGATACAAAAAAACTGAATCCAAAAAACCTTGACGAGAAATTTAAAAAAGAAGGATTAAAAGTGTGGGTAAAA
>JACMLS010000455.1 GCA_014379485.1 Bacteroidia bacterium
ATACTTTATTTTTTTAAACTTCGTAAACTTTTATCAATATATCTTTCTGAAGTGATCAAAGCTGTTTGAATTCTTTTGGCATATCTTATTGAGTCCAGAATTTCTTTTTGTTTCTCATCAACCTGCTCTTTTTGATGTTCAATAATTAATTTTTGCTTTTTTGTAACTCTTAATGCACGAAAAATAAACCCGGCAAATAAAGCAACCGCCACCAGCCCGAAAACTGTAAACCCGATAACGATCCTTTGTTTTTTACTCTCTGCCCTGGCAAGCTCTTCATTTTTCAGTTGCTCTGCTTTTGCAAGAGATGTTTTCTTTTCAAATTCAAAGGTCATTTCTTTACGTACCATTTGATTTTTATTCTCTTCACTCAGAAGCGTGTCATGTATAGAAATGGAGCGTTTAAAACAAAATAAAGCGTACAGGCGCATCTCCTCAATAGTTAAAAGTTTAGTGCCCGTACTATCCGGTAACCGCACGTTTGACTTTGCATAAACATCGCTTAACAGTTCATAATCTCCTTGTAACAGATCAATAGCTCCAATGTTCTTATCATTTACAAACGACTTACTCAGGAAATTGTATGCTTCTTTATATTTTCTCATTTGGGTATAGTTTGAACCTATATTTGACATAACAGTTGAAACTGAACGCTCGTCTCCAAGGCCTTCTATCATTTTTAATGTTTTAAAATAATAATCAAGACCTTCTTTAAAATACTTATCTGCGTTTATCATATCCCCTTTCTTTAAACATGAATCTGCTTTTAGCGAATATACATTACCTATATTTTTGAAGCAGTCAACAGTTGTTTCCTTCTTACCGATCTCTTCACTTATTTTTAAAGCTCTAACAAAATAATTTATTGCTAATGTATAATCAGGTTTATAAATATGACCGATACCAATATTAATGAGGCTGCCGATCTGGAGTTCTTTATTGTTTATTTCCTCTGCTACTTTCAATGCAAGCAAAGAATATTCAGTACCCTTAGTATGGTCTGCTATTTCACCATAAACTGCTCCGATATTAGAAAGCTGGGTTATTATACCACCTTTATTATTCATCTCTTCATTAAGTTTTAATGCTTTGAAATAATAATCAAGGGCCTTTGGGTAATCTGCTTTAAGATGATTGTAAGCCCCCATTTGCCCGATCGCGGTAACTTTTCCGCGTTTCCAGTTAATTTTTTCTGAAAGTAACATTGCCTCGGTACTTAGTAAAATAGCTGTGTCCGGATTGTTGAACCTCCATTGCCACCCAAGCTTATTAAGATGAATTACCTTAATAGTATCCTCTTTGTCTTTTTTGAGAAGCAGCATCAGGGAATCTATTTTTCTGTTCTGTCCCTTTAACAAGATAAAAAAACAACTCACAAACATCAACATCAAAACAATTTTACAAAACACTTTTTCCATCCTTTACCTTTTAAAACATTTTTTCTTTCCTCTAAATTCAACCCATAAAGTATTTTAACAACACCGCTCAACTCTGTAAGATAACAAATCCATTAATTAATTTCTCTTTCAATATAAACTCTGCCAGTTGCACCTGAGAAATTTTTTTTCATCAATAAAATATACACAAGGCCCGAAATAAAAAATCCGACGAACCATGCGTAATGATATAAACCGGAAAGCCATTGCCACACCCAATCTTCAGAGAGTACTTTTGTTTCCGTTAAAAATCCGGGAACGTTTGGTACTACTCCGCATACCAATGCAATAATTGCCGCAACATTAAATCCGTTTTTATATTTGTAAATACCCGTTTCACTGTATAGTTCTTTGAGTTCTAATTTTTGTTTACGGATAAAATAATAATCAGCAATCATGATTCCTCCAATTGGTCCGAGCAAAGCTGAATAAGCAACCAGCCAGGTGAAAATGTAACCGCTCGGATCTGCGATCAATTTCCATGGGAAAATTAAAATTCCGATTATTCCGGTTATGTATCCACCTTTTTTGAAATCAATTTTTGATGGCGCTAGATTTGCGAAATCGTTTGCCGGACTAACAATATTTGCTGCAATATTAGTTGCAAGAGTGGAAATTGCAACCGCAATCATTGCAACACTCACTAAAAACTTACTTTCAAATTTTCCGGCAAGTACTAAAGGATCCCAGATTGTTTTTCCATAAATAATAAATGTGGCAGAGGTAACAACAACACCTATAAAAGCAAACAAGGTCATTGGTAAAGGAAGACCCATTGCCTGGCCACGAATTTGCGCACGCTGAGATTTTGCATAACGCGTAAAATCAGGAATGTTCAGTGAAAGCGTTGCCCAATACCCAACCATTCCTGTAAGCGCCGGAAAAAAATAATTCCAGAAATCTTTTGTGTTTGTAAATTTATCAGGCTGAGAAAGAATTGGCCCCAAACCATGACTGGCAGATATTGCCCAGAATAAAAGTGCAAGCGCTGCGAGCGGAAGAAAAAAAGCTTTGAACACCAATAATTTTTTTATACTCTCTACGCCCATTCTCACCACAAGCATATTGAGCAACCAGAATAAAATAAATGTAATGGCTGGCCCTGTTTGCAATCCAAACGAATCAGGAAAGATCTGCCGCAGTTTTCCGAATGAAGGAAACCATGCCGTTAACATTAAAAAAATTGCATAGCCACCAATCCAGGTTTGAATGCCAAACCAGCCACAGGCCACAATGGCGCGAAGTAATGCCGGAATGTTTGCGCCTTTGGTTCCAAAACTTGCACGTGCTAAAACCGGAAATGGAATTCCGTATTTAACTCCGGCGCGCCCGTTCAGTATCATGGGAATGAGTACAATTGAATTGCCAAGAAAAATTGTAAGAATAGCTTCCCACCAATTCATTCCTCCCTCTATCAGTGAACTTGAAAGCATGTAAGTGGGAATGCACAAACTCATGCTGATCCAAAGCGCTGCATAGTTCCATGTATTCCAGCTCCTTTTACTTTTTGGAATAGGGGCAAGATCCTCGTTGCAAAGGGTTGAGTGCGGAAACTCTTCTGAAAATTCAACGATTTCTTCCTGCATTTTTTCGAAAATTATTTCAATAAAAAAAGCATCTGAAAAAAAAGATGCTTCTCAAAAAAACATGAACGCTAATTGCAATTTTCATCGGCAATAGAAATTGCTTCAGAAATTATTTCAAGACCTTCGTCAATTTGTTCTTTGGTAATTGTAAGCGGGGGAGCAATAAAAATCCAGTTCCATCTTACAAAAGTAAACATACCCAACTCTCTTATTTTTGCTGCAACTTTATTCATTACTTCCATTTCAGATGGCTTTGCATTCCACGGCGCCATGGGTTCTTTTGTTGTTCTGTTTTTAACCAGCTCAATACAACCAAGCAAGCCTGTATTTCTGAAATCACCGATTGACGAATGCTTCATTTTCATTTCTTCCATTCGAAGATCAACATACTTTCCCATTTCTGCCGCGCGTTCAACTAATCTTTCGTCTTCGTAAATTTTTAAAACGGCCAATGCAGATGCACAGGAAACAGGATGCGCAGAATATGTTAATCCAAGCGGAAGCGGTTTGTCATCAAAATATTTTGAGATCTTTTCTGAAACTACAAGTGCACCAAGAGGTAAATAACCTGCCGTAAGACCTTTTGCAATGGTCATCATATCAGGTTCTACACCGTGATGTTCAATGGCAAACATTTTTCCAGTTCGGCCAAATCCACTCATTACTTCATCAACAATTAATAAAATCCCATATTTATCGCAGAGCGCTTTTATTTTTTTCCAATAGGTGGGAGGATACTTTATACAGCCCGAAGAACCGGATTCTCCTTCTAATAAAATGGCTGCAATACTTTCAGGATTTTCGTATTTGATAATTCTTTCTACATGAGCTGCACAATTTTCAGCACATTCTTCCAGTGTTTTACTGTTCCATGGACAGCGATAAAAATACGGATTCTCAACGTGAATAAAATTAGGAGCTGCCTGGCTGTCTACAGCGTGCTTGCGTGGATCACCGTTTTCAGAAAAAGCACCATAAGATGCGCCATGAAAAGATTGATACTGCGTAATAATTTTATGTCTGCCAGAATAAACTCTTGCAACTTTAATTGCATTTTCAATTGCCTCTGCCCCACCCAAAGTAAAAAAACTTTTTGTAAGGTTGCCGGGACTTATCTCTGCAAGTTTTTTACCTAGTTCGCCGCGCACTTTCGTAATCATGCCCGGATAAACGTAACTTACTTTGTTCATCTGTTCAACAACTGCATCGGTCACTTTTTTGTTTCCATGTCCGATATTTACATTCATTAATTGCGAAGAAAAATCTATGTAACGTTTTCCGTCGTAATCATAAAGATAAACACCTTCTGCCCTTTCAACAACAATCGGATTAAGTCCTGCTTGTTTTGACCATGAAAAAAGTGTGTGGTCTGAATTATTTTTGAGAATAATTTCTTTCTCTTCCTGCGAAATTTTTTCTTTCACCATTTTAATAGTTTTTTTTTGCGAATGGAAAATCAGCTCATCCAATTTGTCTTTGCCTCAGCATTCCACTTAATAGAAGTTTTTTTATTCTGTGTCCA
>JACMLS010000456.1 GCA_014379485.1 Bacteroidia bacterium
AATTTTTTTCATGATCAAAATAACTGAAATTAAAATCTTTTATAGTGTACTGACCTCTTTTTCTTGGAATGAGCAGATATTCGAATGTTTTTGAACCGCTCACCGCTGCATTAACTGAAATGTTTTCGTTTACTTTGGGATCGTAGGTTTCAAACTCAGATGGAAATTTTATTTTAGGATTATCAATAAGATTTATGTTTCCTCTTCCTGAAATAGTAATTTTTAAATTGATTGCGTCGTTTTCTTTTACCTTATCACGATCAAGCTCTGCTTTGAAGTTAAATGAACCTACTGCTCCGTTAAAATCTGCAGGCTTGTTTGCTTCCGGTAATGCATTTACAGTAATTTTTACCGGCTTGCTTTTTAATTTGTTCACTTTATCTTCATAACCACCTCCAATAAGTTGTTCAATAATATTTCTGGGTCTGTTCCTTGATTGTACAGCGGTAATAACATCAATTTCAACAGGGTCAATTTCAAGTTCCCCGGTGCGCTGTGGAAATAAAAAAGTCTTGTTGAATTCTACCACATAATACATAATGCCATCAACATTTTCTGTTTCAAGCTGGCTTTGTTTGTTGCGGTCTTCTTCTTTATTCCAAAAACCTGTGTAAGAAGGTAATTTAAGATTCTGAATTGTTTTTATCTGGTTACGCGCATAAATTTTATGAGTAACCACAATTTGCTCTCCCAGGTAGCATTTTTGTTTGCTCGCTAAAGTTTTTACAAATACATCATTGCCACCTGAATTGTTGGAGTATTCATTTCTTTGGGGGTTAGTGTTGGTTTGATTCTGAGTCTGATTTTGGTTTTGATTAGCAGGTGCATTTCCTTTTACAATTTCAATTGCCACTGCATTTGAGAGTAGCTTTTTTCCGCTAACAACAATGCTTGCCGGACCTATTGTAAATTTACCTTCTTTCTTTCCGCCAAGGTAATAAGAGAGCGAAATAGATTGGGTTACTACACCGTTTACCCAGCTCATATTGCTGCTTTGATTGGGACCCTGGTACACATTAAAATCTTTCAGATCAGGAGGCTGAAAATTACTTGCTGTGGCGTTAATGGTAAATCTGATCTCAAAATATTCCCCCATGGGAATTACTTTTTTATTTACTGTGGCTGTAAACGATTGTGCAAAGAAAAATACAGGCAGTATCATTCCAAAAAAAAGAATGATTGCAAGCTTTATTTTTCTTTTTATAACCATATTACAAATTTACGACGGAAAGATTTTTTTAATTTTTGTTTTAATCTTTTTTAACTATTCGACACCATTCACTCGTCCCTCCTCCCTCAAACTACCAATCCTTCTCTACATCAGATTTCTGAACGTCTTTATCTTTTTCTTTTTTGTCTTTCATTAGTTTTTTCTCGTGGTTCTTTAAAGCCTCCAGCATGCGTTGGGCGTCTTCTTTAGTCATTTTTCCGGGATTTTGTTCTTCCGGTTGTTTCTTGTCATTATCAAATTTCTTTTCCTTTTCCTTATCATCACCGTTTTTCGGGTTGTTTTTGTCTTTGTTATCTCCTTGTTTTTTCTTTTCGTCTTCCTGCTGTTGCTGTTTCTTTTTTTCCTGATCTTCTTTTTGCTGCTGTTCCTGTAATTTTTTTTGGGCATAGGCAAGGTTATACCTTGTTGCCTCATCGCCCGGATTCATTTTCAGCGAATTTTTATAAGCGCTCACAGCCTCAGCATATTTTTTCATTTTTAGCTGAGAGTTGCCTATGTTGTGATAAACTTTTGAAAGTGTGTCTTTGTTACTTGTACTGTTCAGCATAACCTGGTACTGATCATTGGCATCTTCAAAATTCTGACGTTTGTACATGGTATTGCCAAGGTTATAATTTGCCTTTGCGTAATTTTTCTTTTTTTCAAGCGCTTCCTTATAATTTCTGGCGGCTTCTGTATAATTTTTCATTTTATAGGCATCGTTACCATTCAGTAACAAAGATTTTTCTGTTTGCGCATTCAGCAGCATTCCACAGAAAAAAAGTGCAGGTATTAAAAAGTTTTTTTTCATTTTAATTTTTTAAATATTATTCTTTAAACAGATTTACGCGTTTCCAGAATCTGCTGATCCGTTCATTAAAAAAGAACTCTATTATAAGCAATACAAGTACGAGGCAAAAGAACGGTACGAACTGATCTACGTAATCTCCGTACCTTTTTGTTTCAAGTTTCTTTTTATCAAGTTCATTTATTTTACTCAGTACAGCATCAAGCCCAAAATCTGAATTGCCTGCCTGTACGTAAACACCGTTAGCTTTTGCGGCAATTTCTTTTAGCAATTTCGAATTTAATTTTGTTACAACCGTATTTCCATCTCTGTCTTTTTTATATCCGGCAGCAACCCCGTTCTTAACTTCGGGAATAGGAACACCATTTTCTGACCCTACGCCAATTGTATTGATCATGATCTGTTTTTCGCCGGCTTCTTCGGC
>JACMLS010000457.1 GCA_014379485.1 Bacteroidia bacterium
GCAAGAACCCGAAATTTTATTATTAGATGAGCCAACCAACCACTTAGATGCAGAATCTGTGCAATGGTTAGAATTGCATTTACAGCAATACAAAGGAACTGTAATTGCAGTAACTCACGACAGGTATTTCTTAGATAACGTTGCCGGATGGATTCTTGAGTTAGATCGTGGAGAAGGAATTCCCTGGAAAGGAAATTATTCTTCGTGGTTAGATCAGAAAAGAGAAAGATTAAAATCTGAAGAGAAAACAGAAAGTAAAAGACAAAAAACTTTAAAGCGAGAGTTGGAGTGGGTGAGAGCCGGAGTAAAAGGCCGTGGAGTAAAACAGAAAGCGCGTCTGGCCAATTACGATAAGTTATTGGGTTTGGACTCTAAAGATAAAGATGATAATTTTTAAAGGTACTTTCCTAACGGATCTCGTTTTGGTAATGAAGTTATAGATGCTGTAAACCTCACCAAATCTTTTGGCGAGCGTTTATTGTTTGAAAACGTAAATTTTAAATTACCACCTGCCGGAATTGTTGGAATCATTGGTCCGAACGGTGCGGGTAAAACAACGTTGTTCAAAACCATTTTAGGAATGGAAAAACCAGACAGCGGAGAAATTAAAATTGGGCCAACCGTTAGAATTTCTTACGTTGATCAATCGCATAAAGATATTGATCCGAATAAAACTGTTTACGAAGTATTGAGCGGTGGTGCAGACAATTTAATTTTCGACGGAAAATCAATGAACTCGCGCGCATACATTTCTCGTTTCAATTTCAGCGGCAACGACCAGGGAAAAAAATGCGGAGTATTATCAGGCGGAGAAAGAAACCGTTTACACTTAGCAATGGCATTAAAAGCAGAAGGAAACGTTCTCTTACTCGATGAGCCAACAAACGATTTAGATGTAAACACACTGCGCGCATTGGAAGAAGGACTTGAAAACTTTGCTGGCTGCGGCGTAATCATTTCTCACGACAGATGGTTCCTAGATCGCGTATGTACTCACATACTCGCATTCGAAGGCAACTCAGAAGTGTATTGGTTCGAAGGAGGTTTTTCTGAGTACGAAGAGAACAAGAAAAAACGTTTGGGTAGTTTGGAACCGAGAAGGATTCGGTATAAGAAGTTGAGTGTTTAAGTTTTATAGCACATACAATATAAGACCTATTTATGATAATTGAGAACATTAAGATAAAAAACTACAAGGGCTTTGAGGATTGCTCGGTTGATTTTCATCCGAATGTGAATGTATTTATTGGAAGTAATGCTTCTGGTAAAACGACTTTGTTAGAGGCTGTTTTGAAATCGATTTATTTTTTGACACATCCTTTTGCACCTTCGGTAAGCGAATCAGAGAATTTGAATTTAAAATTTGATGATATAAATTACAATGCAACTTCATGCAAAATCCAATTGAGCTTAACAAAATTCCCTAAATACAATGATGAAGTTGTTTTGGGAATCGAGTGTAACCCGCATACTGAATATTTGTCTGATATTTTCCCTGTTACAATTAGTAAAAGTTATGAGAATTTTGCAAACTGGTTGATAGCTTTAACTAAAATTAGGCCTATTACAATTCCAATTGTTAA
>JACMLS010000458.1 GCA_014379485.1 Bacteroidia bacterium
AAAAGGAGAAGCAAATTTTAAATTACCCTGCGGTGCAAATTTTGATCTGGCCGTCTCAAATTATGCAAAGAAAAAAGAAGTGCAGGCCCCACCAGATAATGGTGCAGGCGGAATGCGCACCCTTACTTATGAACCCGATATGATTGATAAGGCCTACGCAATGGCAATGTCTTTGGCAGAGCAAGCCGCATTAGATCTGGCAATAAAAAGTTTGCCCGATACAACTTTTGTAAAAGGAAGTGCAATGCCGGTTCCTGCAACTAAAGATAATTTTATGTCGTTAACCATTAATATGAAAGACGTTGATGGAAATCCGCTGCCGGATGAAGTAGTGAAATTTACAGGCAAAAAAAGAGGCAAAGCAATTAAAGGAACTGCAGATAAAAACGGAAAACTTGTTTTGTATCTTCCAAAAGGCGATCGTTATACCTTAGATTTTATTTTCACAAAAAACTACCTCGTATCTGATGTTCCTTATAGTAAAGGCACCGTTACCAGTGAACTTACTGTTGGCTATTTGGGAACAAAAGAAATTCTGAAAAGAAAAAAAGAAGAGGCAGAGCGGATTGTTGCTGAAGAGAAAAGATTGAAAGAAGAAAAAATTGCTTTTGAAAAAGAATGCGCTGCCAGAAAATTAAGTATTGAAGAAGGTTACAAGCGCGCCGCTGAAGAACTGGCGAGCGACAGCAGAAGAAACGAGGAGGGAAAAGTTGTTTCAAAAGTAATTGACAGAAATAAATGGTCAGAGAAATTAATTGTTTGCGATCTAACAGGTAGCATGATGCCTTACGCTTCAGAACTTGCGCTTTGGTATAAACTCAATTATGCCAAAGAAACCAATTTGCAGTTCGTTTTTTTTAATGACGGAGACAATAAAAGCAATAGTGAGAAAAAGATAGGCGAAAGCGGAGGAATTTATTACGGAAAATCTGAAGGCCTTGATAAACTTACACAACTGATGGCAAAAGTTTCTGCTGCGGGTGATGGTGGCGATTGCCCCGAAAATAATATGGAGGCGCTTATTAAGGGAATAAAAATGGCAACACCGTATAAAGAACTGGTAATGATTGTAGACAACAATGCACCGGTAAAAGATATAAGTCTGTTAAAGAGTTTTGATAAACCTGTACACATTATTCTCTGCGGTTGTTACAACGGACTGGTATTGGAAGATTATCTGAACATTGCGTTAAAAACAAAAGGAACCATTCATACCATTGAAGAAGACATTGTAAAAATTGCAGCAATGTCAGAAGGCCAGGAAGTAAAAATTGGAACACAAACGTATAGAATTATGGGCGGACAATTTGTAAGGGTTTCAAAAGCCTAAGAAAAGCTCAGTGAGCGTCCCGCGAACTGAATTTCTCCCGGCCTCCGGCTACAACGCGAATCCTTGTGTAAAGTAATTTATTAAGAAGAATCAAAATGAATCAATTCAAAGCATTTCTTTTGGTTCTTGTTTTTCCTGTGAACTTTTGGGCACAGCTATCACCTTTAATCGTTAAAATGGACTCGGCAGATTTGTATTCCATCTCACTTAAATTGCCCGATGAAAAAAAGCTGAAATTGATAAGGAAGGTAATAAGAAATTCAGGACGGTATAGCAAATCGAATTTGGATTTTGAAATGAAATCAAAAGTAATTCCGTATTTAAAATGTTTTTATTTGATCGATATTAATTCGGATGGGAAAATTGATGTGGTAAATAACACTTCGGCTCTTACCAATTACCATTCAAATTATTATCGTGATGGTTATATAACTTGCATTTACCTAAGTAGTCCGGTCGGTTTTAATCACATTCCGCTTATTGGTGGAATCACTGCACTCAAGGTCGGAGAAAATGGAGCAGAGGTTTATAGTTCGTTATCTATTGGGTGTTATGATCCGCCTGCCACTTGTTCCTGCAAATATTTTTTCGCAAAGAACTCTGATTCAATCTCTACTTTTATCAGGTATCAGCTCAACCCGTTATGCGGTCATGGAGCAAAGTATTTCCCGGATTCTTTTTTATTTTCAGATACATTAAAGGTTGTAAAAGGAATGAGTTTTGAAAATAATATGTGGCCAATTGATGGTTGCATTTTAGAGATTGGAGAAAAAGCTGTTCTCTTAAGTGAAAAAGAGAGTTATTATTTTATTTCATTCAGCAAATCAGGAAGAAATTTTTTGATCTGGGCTTCAAAAAAATATTTTGAGAAGAATTGAAATTGATTTTCTTATCCTATTTCAGCAAACTCCCAACAGGTTTTGCCTTCTCAATAGCATCGTAAAAAACTTTATGAATTTTCCCCCTGATTCCTGACGTTGCAAGTTTGTTAACTGTTGCAGAAGGATACACACGGTTACTCAGAAAAATAAATACCAAGCCATTCTTTGGATCTGCCCATGCCATTGTTCCTGTAAAACCTGTGTGACCAAAACTTTCTGCGCTGCATTCTTTTGATACGGGACTATCTTTTCCGTCTGCCGTTTCAGGTTTTTCAAAACACAATCCGCGGCGGCAGGTCGGAAAATAATTTCTCCAGGCAAAAAGTTTTACGCTGTTGCTGTCCAAATATCTTTCTCCGCCATAAACACCTTTGTTAAGCAGCATGGTCATAATTACAGCCAGATCATTTGCATTGCTGAATAAACCTGCGTGGCCACCAACTCCACCCATCAATGCTGCACCCGGATCATGCACGTCTCCCCAGATCTGTGTTTTGCGAAATGTTTTATCGTCTTCTGTGGGAGCGATCATAGAATAACTTAAAGCACGGTACGGTTTGTACATCATACTCTGCAAGCCTAATTTCTTATAAAAAACAGTTTCAACAAACGTATCTAAAGAAGTGCCGTAATTTTTTTCAATGATTCTTTTGTGTAAATAATATCCTACATCGCTGTAAAGATATTTTCCCTTCTCTTTCAATTCGCTTTCTAAAATTTGTTTAAAGATCGAATCGGGCATTGCGTTAATGGTAAACATTCCGGCTGCAACCCTGAGTCTGTGTTTTGGATCTGACTTTGTGGTATAATATCCAGGTTTGTAAACACCTTTTTTACTCATTGTTCTGTTCATCAGCGGTAACCAGGCCTGTAAACCACTGGTATGCGTCATCACTTCTGTCATCAGTAAATTTTCTTTGTTGCTGCCAACCATCTCAGGTAAATAATCAGAAACTTTTTTAGTTACATCTAATTTTCCGTCGCCATGAAGTTTCATGAGGCCGAGTGCGGAAGAAGAAATTTTTGTAATGGAAGCAAGATCGTAAACGCTTTCTGTTCTCACTGTATCTGTTCCGTCATAGGTAAAAGTCCCGAAACATTTATCGTAAAAAACCTTACCATCTTTAAGCGCAAGGACTCTGCAGCCCGGGTAACATTTATCTTTTATGCCTTTTAGGGCGATGCTGTCGACCTGCGCGAGGTTTTTTTTTTCTATGCCCAACGCATAAGGTACGGTGTATTGTAACCTGACGTGGTCTTTTAAAACAATTCCGGTTCCGCGTTTAAAATTTCCGGAACTAACAGGAAGTTTTCCGTTTACAGCAATGCCGCCAAAAATTACTTCTGCTGCTGCTTTCTGGCTGTAACCATTGTACTCATACCCCATAATAATTGCTTCCGGTTTATCAAGGTTAGCAATGTTTCCTAACAAATAAGGATTGGAGAAAAAAGTTACGATGGTTTTTTTGGTGGTGATGATCTGCTGCAAAAAAGTATCGCTCTCTGCACTGAAATCAAAATTCTTTTCTGGATTTTGGTTGGTTCTGTTTACTTGTATAATTACAAGGTCGTAATTTTTTAAACGCGCTAAAATAGTATCGCGTTCTTTTTGTTTTGCATCGTGCTTCACACCAAAATGATCTGCCTTTGCATACTTTGCAACAAAATTACAGAAGGTGTTTTTGTCTTCCATGCCAATGCTTACTTCTGCAATTTTCAAAGTATCCAAACTTTTCAATGGCAACATTTCGTTTTTGTTTTGAAGAAGTGTCATGGATGCTTCTGCAAGTTTCATTCGTAATAAATCCTGTTTCGGATTATTAAGGTCTTCAAAAAGATTTTTGTTTCTAACCACTTGCGGTTTATTCAGGCCGCACCAGTATTTTGCCTTTAGAATTCTTTTACAATGCTCATCAATGTCTGTCTGTTTTATTTCTCCTTTTACAATGCATTTTTTTATTTCTTCAATTGCTTTTTCTACGTTTTCAGAAAAAAGCAATACATCATTTCCTGCAAGTAAAGCTTTTGCATCTACCACTCCTACAGCATTAAAATCACTCGCTCCTTTCATATTTAAAGCATCTGTAAAGATCAAACCTTTAAAACCCATTTTTGTTTTTAAAAGATCTGTCACCACTTTTTTAGAAAGTGTAGATGCCTGATTTTTTGTGGAATCGTAAGCCGGAATAAAAAGATGCGCCACCATAATACTGCTGAGTCCGCGATCGAATAAATAGTTGAATGGATATAATTCGAGCGTATCTAATCTTTCTTTGCTGTGAAGAATAGAAGGCAATGTTTTATGCGAATCTTTATCAGTGTCTCCGTGTCCGGGAAAATGTTTTCCGTTTGCCATTACACCATTGTCCTGCATTCCCTTCATATACATTTCTGCTTTGCGTGCCACCTGGTATTTATCTTCGCCAAAAGAACGTAAAGAGATCACCGGATTTTTTGGGTTGTTGTTTACATCTGCAACAGGCGCAAAGTTTACATGTATACCCATTCGCTTACACTCCAGCGCAATTTCTTTGCCCATATAATAAATCAGCGAATCGTTTTGTATGGCGCCCAATGTCATTTGTTTCGGAAAGTGCGGTGTAGAATCCAAACGCATGGCCAATCCCCACTCACCATCAATAGCAATCATCAAAGGCGTTTTGCTTAGACCCTGGTAATAATTGGTGAGTTTTGCTTCGCGCATAGGGCCGCCCTGCATAAAAATCAGTCCGCCAATTTTATATTTCTCAATCACCTCTCTCACCTCACGCACATGCTTCATGTCTTTATTGCTGTAGGCGGGAATCATGAACAATTGCCCAAGACGTTCGTCAGCGTTCAATGAAGCAAAAACAGAATCTACCCACTTGCTTTCGTGCTGCAAAAAGGCAGGCCAGTCTCTTTTTTCTATTGCAATGGCGTTTTTACGAATGCCCACAAATGAGAAGCCGGCAAAAACGATGAGTAATATGGGAACTATTTTTTTCAGTGTGCGCATTTAGGTATAAAGTTACCTCTAAAGCAAAGGAGATGCCAGAGAGATTCAAGATGTTTTCAAATAAAAATTGTTAATAGCAAAAACAGTCTTTTTTAGAAGCGGATAATTGTGAAATAATGGCGAATAATAGCTGCGTGAGAATTAAGTGTCCGAAAACGAACATTCAAAGAGAACAATTTCGCGGAATTTACTATTTTTAAATCCTTCATTAATTAACCTGAGGTTCTATGAGCGATTTACAAAATAAGTATAAGTTTAAATCACTTAAGTTATATTCTTCTGATGAGTGGATGGTGGATGAAACTAAACGTTACAGGACCGTATTTGAAAAAAGCGAGTTGAAGCATTTGCGCGTTGAATTAGCGTTGAATAATAAAGAATTTGATAAATCTGATTGGGCTTGTAAAGTAGAGCTTAAAGCGTTTAAAATTGAAAACGCAGAAAAAAAGGAATTATGCAATCTTGATGTTGGGGTTTATGCTGATAAAAAAGATGCGGTCATTTTTGTCCGGGATGGGTGGGGAACATATTCGGCCGGTGAATACTGGACGGAAGGTGAATATTACTGGGAGGCAAACGTTGATGGAATAATAGTGGGATCGGCTACATTTTTTGTAAATAATATTGGCCTTGTTAGCTTAGGAAAAAACCCATATTTTGAAATTGAAGGAATTAGATTTTACTGCGGAAACTTTGAAGGTTGGAGATTGGAAAAGAGGAAATATCTTTCTTGTATTCAGGGAAAAGCCACCGAATATTTGTGGTGTGAGCTTAAAATTAAAACGCTCACGCGAAAAGAGTGGAATTACGAATTGTTTTTTAATTTTTTTGATCATTCCGGACAATTTAAAGCACAAACTTTGCGGGCCGGAAAAGTTGAAAGAGATAAGCTAAACTGGAGCTACTCATTTGATGTAGGTTGGGGCAATGCGACAGCCGGAAGCTGGAAACCCGGAGAATATACTTTGACGCTTGTTTTTATGGATGTGATTGTTGCAATGGCAAGCTTTGATTGTGGTGATAAAGAAATTGAAGGTGTTCCGGATTTTATTTCTTTGCCTT
>JACMLS010000459.1 GCA_014379485.1 Bacteroidia bacterium
CAATTGCTTTTTTATTCATTTATTTCTAATCTTCCAAAAGCAGCTCCTCTGGCCGTATTGCTTTCTTCTATTATGACCATGGGAAATCTTGGAGAACGGTACGAGATGGCGGCGCTCAAATCTTCGGGTCTTTCTCTTTTTCAGATCATGAAACCGCTAATTGCTTTTATTTTTGTGCTCGCTATCGGGGTTTTTCTTTTTTCTAATTATACCATGCCCTATATTCAGTTAAAAGGCGGCAGGTTACTTTGGGATGTTCGGCAATCAAAACCGGCATTCAGTGTTAAAGAAGGCGTTTACTACTCAGGCCTGCGCGATTTTAGAATGAAAGTAGATAAAAAAGAAAAAGACGGTGAAACGGTAAAAGGAATTTATATATCAGACAATTCAGGCGGGGCCGGAAACAGCGCTCAACTGATGGCCGATAGTGGTACAATGAAAATGAGCGCAGATAAAAATTCTCTGCTCATAAAAATTTACAGCGGCATACAGTACCGCAGCATTGTAAACGATGAAAAATCGCAAAAATCAAGGCCCTTTGCAAAAATGAATTTCAGAGAAGAAGAGATCAACATAGATCTTACAGAATTAAAAATGCGGAATACGGCCGAAGAACTTTTTAAAAATAATTTTCAGATGCTGAATCTGAAACAGCTCGACCGTAGTATTGACAGCTTTAAAACAGAAAACAGAAAATTGCAACGATCTGTTTTTACACAGGTCACAAAAAATTTCACAATTCAATCCAATGTGTTGAACCGCAGAGTTGATTCGTTGGATCAGAAATATTCTTCCATAAGAGAAACATTGCGCAAATATAATTTGGTTGCAAAAACAGTTATTCTTGATGAGGCTCTTGAGTCGGCAAGAAGTGCAGATAACTATCTTTCTTCTATGCTTAGCCGCGATTTTGAAGATAACCACAGCACCATGCTGCAGTACGTTGCAGAATGGCATAAAAAACTTACGCTACCTGTTGCCTGCATTGTATTATTTTTTGTGGGGGCACCATTAGGCGCAATTGTACGAAAAGGCGGCCTGGGAATGCCCGTTGTAATTGCCACCATTATGTTTCTTTTTTATCATGTTATTTCCGTTACATTCGAAAAATCATTTTTAGAAGGAAGCTTAGATGTTTCTTCGGGTTTATGGACGCCCACTTATATTTTTCTCCCTTTCGGAATCTGGCTTACCTGGATGGCTGCGCGCGATTCTTCTGTATTTGATAAGGCTAGTTACGGAAAAACATATGTAAAAATAGTTGATTTTGCATATGCACACTTATCAGGTCTTTTTAAGAGAAAAAAAGTAAAAAAAGAAAAAGCAATTGAAAACGATAAAGATGAAAATAAGAAAACAGAAGATTATGTTTAAATTAAAAATGCACCTCAAAAAAATAATTCTTCTTGTATTTTTTATAGGAATCAAAATTTCTGTTGCCTGCGACTGTCCGGCCTTTCCGCCACTTACCAAAGAACTGTTTGACGCCAAAAATCTGAAACAAATAGTTTTTAAAGGCATGGTAATGCGCAACGGAGAATGTAATACAATTGCCTCCTGCGTGTTTGAAATTCAGGAATTGTATTTTGGAAGAAGCACAAAACACCTTACCGCAGTGTATCAATGTTCAGGAGATTGCGTAATGAATTTTAATCCCGGCGAAGAATGGATCATTTATGGAGAATACATTCAGTTAGAAAAAATAAAAATTTCTTTTTGCAGCCGCAGCCGCAAAATTGAAAAATCAAATTCAGACGAAGTGGATGCCGTTGGTTACGGATGCACCACCGCGCAGGAAGTTTCTTTTTTGCGCGATAACCTGGGAATAAAAAAAGTACATGCGGAAGAAGTAAGCCGCGAAC
>JACMLS010000046.1 GCA_014379485.1 Bacteroidia bacterium
CCATTCACGATCACGGGCGCATTAAAGAACTAAGCGATGTTGATTTTGAATTGCTGGGCCTTAACCAGGAAGCGCCAAAAATGTACGATGGTACCAGTCCGCACCGCCATACATTTTTTGAGTTGTTTATTTTCAGATCGGCAGGCACTTTTCATGAAATTGATTTTAAAAAATTTCCGGTAAACCAATATTCAATTCATTTTGTTGCGCCCCTGCAGGTACACAAACTTCAGCACGGAAAAGCAAAAGGACTCTTGTTTTGTTTTAATGAAAGTTTGTTCAGGAGAGCAGATAAAAAAAGTACCGGAGAAGTTTTTCCATTTTACGCAATCAACGCAGACAAGCCTTTTATTGATCTTTCTAAAAAAGATTTTGATGAAATGATGGTGCTGGTAAACCTTGTTGTAAAAGAATATGATTCGGTTTCTGAAGCAAGATTTGAAGTGATCTCTTCTTTGATGAATGTTTTTCTTAATAAGCTCAAAGAAAAATATGCCGAAGAAAGACCACAGGTCGCCAGAAAGACCTCCGGAAAAAATCCTGCTGTGCTTGATTTTCTGCAAAAAATAGAACGAGATTATTTATTGCATGCAGCCGTGAGTGATTATGCAGAACAATTAAATCTTTCGCCAAATTACCTTAATGCCCTTTGCAAAAAAGAACTGGGTACCACTGCGGTTTCACTTATACAGGAACGCATGGCGCTCGAAGCAAAACGCATGTTGTACAGTACCACCCTTAGTGTAAAAGAAATTTCTTTGCAGTTAAATTTTGAAGATACGTCCTACTTTAACCGTTTCTTTAAAAAACTTACCGGACAAACTCCCTTGTATTTTCGACAGTCTGCAGGCAAATAGTTGAAAAATGCAATTTCTGAGTTGATTAGTATAAGTCCTTTCGCTACGCCCTGCCGTACCTTTGATTTAACGATTTAGTATCCCTTTTTAAATCTTTTTTTATGAGACTAACAACAAAAATAATTACGGGAATGATGGCTTTGGCAGGTTGCATTGTTTTTTTCTCTGTTTCTAAAGCTGATGTTCAAAATGGGGCAGGCGCTCCCTCGGGTAAAACAGGTTCGCCCGGCGATGGAAGCAGTTGCACTGGCTGCCATGGCGGAACAGCACCAAACGTTGCAGGACTAATAAGTTCAGATATTCCGGCAAGCGGTTATGTGCCAGGAACTGTTTATACCATTACTGCTTCTGTTTCAGACCCAACAAAAAATAAATTCGGTTTTCAGATATCACCTCAGTCAACAACCGGCACAAAACTAGGAACACTTGCTGTAACAGATGCAGCCAGAACAGTTTTGGTGGGAGCAAATAAATACATTACACACACATCAACAGGAAATGCGGGAATATCCAATGCAAGCACCTGGTCTTTTAATTGGACAGCTCCTGCGGCAGGCTCCGGAAATCTTTCTTTTTACGGGGCATTTTTAATTGCAAACGCAAACGGAACTACTTCGGGTGATGCGGTAAAGCTTTCCACCCTTGCTGTAAGCGAAAATATTTCAAGCAGCATTAAAGAAAACAGCCTTGTACAAATCAATGTTTTTCCGGTGCCGGCTACAGATGTGCTGAATGTTTCTTTTTCTGTTATTCCCGAAAAAAATGTAACGCTTAAAATCTTTTCTTTAAAAGGAGAATTAATAAAAGAAACTGTTTTCGAAAATTCAGCGCAAAAAATTTCAATGAATGTGGAAGACCTGAGCGAAGGAATGTATTTACTCGAAATTATTTCGGGAAACGAAAAAACGATAAAGAGATTTGTAAAACAAAATTAAGTTTAAGGTTATGAAAAAAACTCTTTTAATAATAGTTAGCGCTGCGCTGATCATTATTTCTTCCTGCAGAAAAGATGTAGGAAAAGTTCAGGCAACAGATTCTGTACCATGCGGAACCGTTTCTTTTGCACAGGAAATAAATCCGATCATTACACAAAAGTGTCTTAGTTGCCATACACAAAGTTATGTTTGCGGTTCGCTTGAAGATTATGGAACCGTAAAAACAAAAGTTGATAACGGAACGCTTGTAGACAAAGTAGAAAAAAAATTAATGCCACCATCTAATCCGCTGAGCGATTCAGAAATTCAATTAATAAAATGCTGGGTAAACGACGGAGCTAAGAATAACTAGTGTGAAAGGGGATAGGCAATAGGGGAAGATCAACTATGAACAGGTAACTATTTTACTTTTTTGTAAGAGCGCTTTAGTATAAGAATACAGTATAAGTATAAGGAAAGCTTGACTTTCAACCATCAACTAACAACTTTTTTCACTCATGCTCTGTCCTGTACACATATAAAAGTTTGATTTGAGAGCCGCTTTTTTTAGCGGTAGTGAAGACAAACCCGGAGCTTA
>JACMLS010000460.1 GCA_014379485.1 Bacteroidia bacterium
CAATATTTCTAAACTCATAGATGAGGTAAACGATGTTTCAGGGCTGGCACAATCAGAAGTGCAGGAAGCAGAAGAAAAAGAAGATTACGAAATGGCAGCTTCACTTTCTGAGATTGTTTTTGAGGCAGATGAACTGAAAGATAAATTAAAAAAACTTAAAGAGGATGATGTAACCGATCTGCGCTACCAGCTCGAAGACAAAAAAAGACAGCTCGCACAAAAATTTGATCAATTAGTAAAAGACAAAAAACTTATAGGCTTAAAAACAGAATATTTTGAGGCCAAAGAATATACAATTTCAGTTGTAGAGAACAAAGGCAATGAAAGTGATAAGAAAAAACTCAAAGATATTCTAGATAAAGAAAAAGCTTTTCTTCAGTCAGAGAACATTCTCTACATACGCGATATTATTTCGAAATTCGGAGAACTTACCTGGCGCATAAGTGAGCGGAACCCCGATTTCTATTACGGAGTTTATATAAATCTCTGTTCTGAAGAATACCGCAATAAATACACCAATAAAAACCGCGCAGAAGAACTGATTGCGCAGGGAGAAAAAGCAATGGAAAGGCAAAATGCTACAGAGTTGCGTGCTATTGTTTACAACCTCTGGCACCTGTTACCTGAAACTGCAAGAAACAAATTAGATTCAGGGGGTACGGGAATTGGTTAAACTCCTGAACTTAGATTTTAAAGAAGATTCATCTCTTACATTCATCTCCACTTTTTGTGTGAAGTTGTAGAAAATTATTTTTTTCCGGTAATTATAAATTCCCAGGTCTCTGGAACCTAAGCTTGCAAGCGCTTTAATCAAAGCTTTATTATTATCGCTGGCATTTTCTAAAATGTCTTTTGAAACTTCTGTCTGGCAAATGTGTGTTGGGTATCGTAAATTAACTTCTGCATCCTCGGCAGAGGTTTTAAAAGTTTTAACAGGTATTGCTTTTGTTTGATAAATACCCATGTTGTTATCATATTCAGAAACTTTAAATTTCTTTTTAGATTCTAATTTACTTCCGGCAGTATAATAAACATTCACATTTTTATCGCGGCTTAATGCAAGCACACTATCACCTTGCGGAATGTACCAGGCCCTTGCGCCCGAAGCCGATGAAAGGATAACGCAGAGTTCAAAATCTGAATTATTATAAAAAACAAGCTTGCCAGTATCTATCATTCCAAAATTTGCGTTTTTATTCCAGGTCAGAATATCGTCATACATACTTACCGGGGTTTTTCCTGTTAAACGATTTATTTTTGACCCGCTTCTTAAAACCGAAGGGCTGGAATAAACAGAGTCCAGAAAAGAAAACAAATTTTTATTTTTCTCAAATTCATCCACCGTATTAGATGCTGTTGAACTTCTGTCATAAACAGGCGGGTTATAATTGTAATTATAATTAGTTGGAAAATTATAATCCGATCTGTGGCTTCTGCCGCCGCAAGCCTTTGAAAAGAAAAGTATTTTTATAATAATAAGCGCCACCACAAGAATTGCTACTACAGGATTTCTGCCCGAGCCAGACGAAGAGGTGCTTTTGTGTGTGTATGAACCCGCACTTTCCGACGCATTACTGTATTCCAGTTCTCTCCGCCTTACCTCCGCCCTCATATCATCGTCTACCTTTAATCCTGACAGGTTGCGGATGATCTCTCCGGAAATATCAGGACGTTTTAAAACATTGTACGCTTCTACATAAAGTATAATCAATGTCTTCGCCAGACGATTTCTCAGTTCCATAAAAAAATCAGGAAGCAGGCTGATTGCTCCAAGATAATTTCTTGAGTAAAACACCGCTTCTGCAACAGTAATTCCAAATAATCTTTTCGACCGGATGCCCGCATTCAGCTCGTCAATTTTTTCTATCCGCTCATTTATTTCCTCGTAAACTTTTTTAAAACAGGCCTCTTCATCAGACATGTTCATAAAGCGGTTGGTCTTTAATAATTTAGTAAGGTTAAAAAAATCTTTAGCCTTAAAAAGTTTATTCAGTTCAGGCTCAAAACGCTCGCGATAATACGGAGAAACAAAATCCATGAAATCTGAATTTTCTGTTTCAGGAGTTTTTTTAAGATTATTATAATCAGAAATAAATCCTTTTTCAAGGAATAAAATAAACGCTTTGTCTTGCGCTATAATACGGTGGTACTCAATTACCTTTTCATCTTCAAGCTCTTCAAAAATCTTTAAGATCTCATCTTTATTGAATTCTTTCTCATTTATTTTTACGGTCTGAGAATCGCTCAGTTCAATTTCGGCCAGCATTTTCTTTTTGGCCAGCTGAAGATCTTTACGCTCAATACGTGCATTGCTTACCTCTGTTATTCCCAACAATGTAAAAGGAGAAACGTAATACATATCATTAAATTACCCTATGAATTTAAGCAAAATCCTATTACACAGTATGGAATTGGATAATTGCAGGATAATATTGGATAAGTGTACTGTTTTTTGGGATAAGCGAGGAGGAATAAAAGTGCTGGCATAACCTGATTTTTCTATTCTCGGAGTGAACTTAATATCTTTAATCATTTGCCAAATGTTCAAAATCATTCATAGAGATATTGTATTATTTTATAAATTAGCGTCCTCAAAAAAACTATACACATGAAATAGTCTCGGTCCAAAATTGAAAAATGAAAAAACGAGACGTATTCCATTTAACATTAACATAAACATAAAAAAACACATGAAAATTTCAGTAATCGGAGCAGGAAATGTTGGTGCTACCTGTGCAGACGTAATTGCCCACAAAGAACTTTGCAACGAACTGGTGTTGCTTGATATTAAAGAAAATTTTTCTGAGGGAAAAGCTTTGGATATCTGGCAAACCGCACCTGTTAATATGTACGATACCCGTATCAAAGGTTCTACCAATGACTATTCTAAAACCGCTGGTTCAGAAGTAGTAGTGATCACATCAGGCTTACCAAGAAAACCGGGTATGAGCCGCGATGATCTTATTTCTACCAACGCAAATATTGTAAAAACAGTTACTGAAAATGTAATTAAGCATTCTCCCAACGCAATCATCATTGTGGTTTCTAACCCGCTTGATGTGATGACGTATTGCTCTTACCTTACAGCAAAAATAGACAGAAGCCGTGTTTTTGGAATGGCAGGAATCCTTGATACTGCGCGTTACAAAGCCTTTCTTGCAGAAGCCATTAATGTTTCGCCAAAAGATATTCAGGCTGTTTTAATGGGAGGTCATGGAGACACAATGGTTCCGCTTCCACGTTATACAACTGTGGGCGGAATTCCGGTAACAGAACTTATTTCTAAAGAAAAATTAGATGCAATTATTGAGCGCACCAAAAAAGGCGGTGGCGAAATTGTAAATCTTTTAGGAACCTCTGCATGGTACGCTCCTGGCGCTGCCGCTGCTCAAATGGTAGAAGCAATTGTGCGCGATCAGAAAAGGGTTTTCCCGGTTTGTGCATGGCTTACCGGTGAGTACGGACAAAAAAATGTTTACCTGGGCGTTCCGGTAATTCTCGGAAAAAACGGAATTGAGAAAATAATTGAACTTCAATTGAACGATGATGAGAAGAAATTACTCAATAATTCGTCGATTGCAGTTAAAGAAGTGATGGCTGTTTTGGATAAAATGAATTTAATTACCGCATAATTGTTAAAACATCAGATTTTAAAGGGTTCCCACTCACCATGGGAACCCTTTTTTTTTGTATTTTTGGGATAAACCTAAAAAGAAAAAAAATGAAAAAACTTTACTTTTCTATTTGTGCCTTATCTGTAATGGGAATAATGAATGCCCAGCACACAATTACTGCAGCAGATCTTCCTGTAATTGGCGATACTTACCAATACCTGGTAGTTGATTCTGTAAATGTTCAGCCAGGCGGAACAGGAACTGGTCAAACCTGGAATTTTTCAGCCTATGCTGTTGGTTCTGTAATGGGATCTATGCCTTATACTGCGGTTCCGGCAGCATTCACCACAGATTTTCCAAACTCTTCTGTTGCAGAAAACGATAGTACAAATTATGCTTTTTACAGACTTGTTTCAGGAACAAGCTGGCAAGAAGACGGAATGGAACTTTCTGTTTCAGGCGCAACTGTAAGAGCTATTTTTTCTGATCAGGCTGTTATTTACAACTCATTTCCTTACGCATTCGGGTCTTCTACTCCTACTGATAACATTACAGGTACAATCACTGGTACCACTTCAGGAACATGTACAGGAACTACTTCTACTATCTGCGACGGAAGCGGATCGTTGGTGCTAAGCAGCGGAACTTTCAATAACGTGATCAGGGTAACAACAATTATTGACCTTAACTTAAATATTACAACTCCGTTTCCGATTACCGGAACTTATTACGAGCACCGCTACCAATATTACAGTGCGGCTTCTAAATTTCCTTTGTTCGAAATTCGTCTTACCCATATTAATACACCATTGGGTACAACAGATACTAAAACAGTTTATGCAAATTACGCTGTTGTGGGAGTAAAAGAAAATCATAACCAGATTTCTTTCAGCTTATTTCCAAACCCTGTTAAAAACGAGTTGAACATTAAAATGAATTTCCAAAAACAAAACAATGTTTCAATTGAAGTAATTAATCAATTAGGTCAGGTTGTAAAATCTGAAAAAATGGATAACATTAATGCAGGAACACTTGTAAAGAAAATTGATCTTACAGGAGTTGCCTCAGGAATTTATTTTGTTCGCCTTAAAAACGGTGAAGGATCAAAAGTTCAGAAATTTATTGTTGAGTAAAATCATCATCCTTAAAAAAAGCCCTGACATTAAAATCAGGGCTTTTTAATTATTAATCATCTAAACCCAATCCAATGAAAAAAATCTACTTATCACTTTTTTGCGTTGCAGCATTTTCTGCAGCAAATGCACAATTTTCACTTACCTCAGCAAACATTCCGGTTAGCGGAGATGTGGATAACTATTACCTTGTGGATACAAATTCTGTTTCAGGTCCTGGACCAACCGGAACAGGAAACACTTATTTACTTGGGATGGTAACTCCCATCATGCCAATGGGTGGAAAAAATTATGTTTTGCCCTCTACTACTCCGTATTCTGCAGATTTTCCAACTTCGCAGGTTGCTTTAAGTGACAGCGGCGCTTTTACATTTTACAGCGGTGGTACTACCATGTACCAGATGGATGGTTTAGGAATAAATACTACTGCAATAACAGCAACCGTTACGCTTTCAGATAAAGGCATAATATTCAACGCCTTTCCTTTTGGTTACGGAGCTACACAGCACGATACACTTTCTGGCGCTATAACTACTACTACTTTTGGAAGCGGAACTGTAGAAGGTTATATCAACACTACTGTAGATGGCAGCGGAGATATAATTTTACCAGCAGGTACTTTTACCAACGTAATCCGCGTAAAAATGGAAACCTACATGGACCTTTCACTTGCAGGCGGACTTTTTGTAGTTACACAAACAGAAACACGTTATATGTTTTTCAGCGCAACCTCTAAATTTCCTCTTTTTGAGTGTGGAAGAACTATACAGGTTGGAATCTCTGACGTTGCCTTTGCTTCTATAAACAGCCTTGCATCTGCTGTGGGTGTAAATGAAAACTCAAACGCGGTTTCATTTAATTTATTCCCTTCTCCTGCAAAAAATGAGCTGAATGTAAAAATGAAACTTCCAAAAGAAAATAAAGTTTCTATTGAAGTAATAAATCAGTTAGGGCAAGTTGTAAGATCAGAAAAAATGGAAAGCTTAACTGCCGGAAACCTGGTAAAGAAAATTGATCTTACCGGTGTTGCTTCAGGAGTTTATTTTGTACGTCTCCGCAATAACGACTTTACTAAAGTTGAAAAATTTATTGTAGAGTAAGAATTATTATTATTTTTTTGAGAAAAATCCTCCTGGTAAAAATCAGGGGGATTTTTTTATCGGTTAAATAGTCTTTTTTATATTGGTAAAACCAACACTCATAGCTTCTACAATAAGAAAAAAAGAAAATAAATATTGATTCACTATCTTTGCATCAACAGCCTTATGATCAAATACTATGAACAAAAGAAAACTTCTATTAGGTCTGCTGTTAGCTGCAACATTTTTAACAAACCTGCTTAGCCAGGTTACCTATTCTGACGCAGCTTCTTACAGTCTCAGAAAATTAAGCACATCTTATAGCGGTTCTGCAATACAGGTAAGACGTGCCTGCGATAATGCTACAAAAAATATAGGATTTACCTCTTGTGGAGAGCTCGATACCACCGCTTTAAAAACATTTGTTTTAGCTGCTACTCCCTTAAGTTTTATTAGTTCAACAACAGATGCGGCTTATGGGTTACGAAAATTAAAATGTACTTACGCCGGCTCTGCCATACAAATACGCCGCAGCTGCGATAATGCAACCAAAGATATTGGCTTTACAACACTCGGAGATCTTGACACTACTACTCTTAAAAATTTTGTAGTAATTGCAAATCCCCTTACTTCATTAAGTGTTAATGCTGCAGCGGCCTTTAGTCTTCGTAAACTATATTGTTCTTATGTCGGTTTTGCAATACAGGTTCGCCGCAGCACAGGCGGCACGCAAGATATTGGTTTTACCGCTAACGGAGACCTGGATACAGCCTCACTAAAGACTTTTGTAGGAGCAAACAGCGCCTTTGTAACTATATGGTACGACCAAAGTGGTAACGGAAGAAACCTTGCGCAGGCAACCAATGCTAACCAGCCAAGAATCGTTAATGCAGGAACAGTGCACAGGCAAAACGGCCAGCCCGCAATTTTTCTTGATGGTACTAATTATTATATGACACAGGCTACCTTAACCGTTTCAAACCCCTACACATTAAATACCGTAGCGTCTCGTACAGCAAGCAACGGTGGTCACCAGCGCCTTCTTCACTTAAGCGCTGCAACAGATGTTTACGGTTATCTTGGAACGTATATTGGAAATTATGCCACGTTTGCCGGGAATGGCGTAGCAACCTGGAATGACATTGCTGCCAATGCACCCGCTACTTCAGTAGGTGCTTCTTCTGCTGTATTAACTTCTGTTGTTTCTGCCGGTGCCGGAGGTTTACTTCCTTATATAAACGGAACTGCACAAACCGCAAAGAATGGTACAATGGCCTTAACATCAACCGGCTTTGTAATGGGCGCAACTTATAATGCAACAAATGTAAACCAGTTATGGACAGGTTATATTTCTGAATTTGAAATTTTCACCTCCGCACTTTCTACAACAGACAGGCAGTTTTTAGAATGGAACCAGGCTCAATATTATACTATTACCGGACCCACGTTAACAACAATGCCTGCAAACGTTTCAAGCGCTTTTGTAACTACGTGGTATGACCAGAGCGGAAACGCATATAATTGTACGCAGGCAACAACTGCAAATCAGCCAAGAATAATTAACGTAGGTGTAATTGACCGTAACAATGGTACGCCTGCAATTTATTTTAATGGTACCAGTAATTACATGCAAAATTCTACTTACACATTGTTGCTCAACAGTCAGACCCCTACATGGAATGCAGTCATCTGCCCTATAGCAACAAACGCAACTTTTTCTCCTATTGTATCGTGGCGGGTTGCAGGTGGTATTTGCAGTCAGCTGGAAGTAGGACCCAGCAATAATTGGAATACATGCTACTGGAGCAACAATACAAATTGGGCATTAACAAACGGAACTGTTCTTTCAAACGGAAGTTACCAGATACTTACTGCGCTTACAACTGCAACTACAACTCAACTATATTTTAACGGAAGCTTATCTTTTAATAATACCGGCCAGGTAAATACTGCTGCCACTGCAGGAAGCCCGGCTTCAGGAAATACAACACCACTTTATATAGGATATGATAATGGTTTTGCCGGAAGATTTATTAAAGGCTACATTCCTGAAATTGTTCTGGCTTCTACAAATATGAGCACTACAGACCGGCAGTGGTTAGAATATAATCAATCTCTGTATTATAGTATAAGTGGCCCAACCATAACTACTATGCCGGCTGCAGCACCAAGCGCTTATGTTACTACCTGGTATGACCAAAGCGGTAATTCAAGAAATCTTTTGCAGGCAACTACTACAAGGCAACCCCAGGTTATGAGCAGCGGTGCATTGGTAAAAATCGGTGTTCATCCAACAATTCTTGGCAACACGGCTGCACAAACAAGTCTTACAACAAATGCTTTTACTACAAACTATACGGGTACTGTTTTATCTGCAGCAACTGTTTTTCAGCCTGACGTAAGCTCTACTGCAAACCTGCGCGTTATGTCTGTTGGCAACGGAACCGGAACTGCAGACTGGAGTAGTACAAATTATTTTAATGTAAATGAAAGATCTACCAATACATTTGTTATTGAACGCAGCGGCGTTAACCCTTCAACAACAATTACAGTTGGTTCACCATTAACATTGGGTGTATTATTTAACGGAACCAACCGCCAGCTGTTTAATAACGGAACGGGTTCGGCAACAACTGCAGATGCAAGCGCTTTTAATTTTAATATGCTGAGAGTTTTAGGAAGCATTAACCCTGCGTTTGAAGCAGGCGAATCTATAACCGGAAGAATGTCTGAATACAGTTTATTTTATTCTGCACTTTCTACAACGCGCAGAACGTTAATAGAAACAAACCAAAGTGCTTATTATAACATTACTGTTAGTACAAATAAATACACACCACCTGCTGCAAACACATATAACCTGTACGTTACAGGTGTTGGAAGAACGAGTGCAACAGACAGTGTTGCTGCCACAAGAAGTTCTGCCGGAATGGGTTTTACCGTTGGGCAAACTGCAGGTGATTTTTTAAAAACAAACGGAGATTATATTACTGCCGGAATCAGTTGCCCCTCTCCTGTTATTTCTACTGCTAACTTACCGGGTACGGTTGTGCAACGCTGGTTTAATGACTGGTATGTAAATAAAACAGATGTTGGCAGCGATAACGGAACGCTTAATATTTATTTTGACTTTAGCGAATATGGCGCATCAGGGGCACCGGGCACAGCAGCAAATTATGTTTTGCTGGCGCGCAATTCTACCGCTTCTAATTTCAGTATTGTTTCCGGAACAAGTGTAAGCGTTTCCGGAGACCGTATCATTTTTTTAGTAGATGCCTCTAACATTACAACTAACTTTTATTATACAGTAGGCACCACCAATCCTACAACAAGCCCGCTGCCAATTGAACTTTTAAATTTTGATGCCGTTGTTTGCGAAAGAAATGTGTGTTTAAACTGGGCCACAGCAACAGAACACAACAACGATTTTTTTACTATTGACAAAAGTAAGAACGGAACAGATTTTGAATTTGTTTCGCAAACAGATGCTGTAGGAAATAGTTTTTCAACCTCCACCTATTCTTCTATTGACGTTTCTCCTTACGAGGGAATTTCTTATTACCGCTTAAAACAAACAGATGTAAACGGTACGTACACCTACTCTAACCTTGTACCGGCAGAGTTTATTTCTGCTGCACATATAATTGTTTATCCCAATCCCAACAGCGGAACAATGCAGGTTAGCTACAGTTTAAAAGCAGAGGAGAAAGGTGAATTTACTATTTACGATGCTGTTGGAAAACAGGTAAGCTCTTTTAGATTACCGAATAGTGAAAAGACCTTCTCAATTAACGCTGCTGACATTGAAGATGGAGTGTATTTTTTTAAATATATTATTAACGGAGTGGTAAAAGATTTTGGCAAAATAATTATTACCAGGTAAAATTTATTTTTCGTTTAAAGTTTATTTTTTTCCGAAACCAGCTTTCTGAATCTCAGGTAAAGAGAAACCGCTGTAAAGATAAGGCTTACAGAAAGGGCCATCCAGATTCCGTAGATCTCAAAGTGAAGTGTAAAGCCGAGAAAGTATGCAAGCGGCAAAGCCATTCCCCAATAAGCAATTAAAGTAATAATGGTGGGAAATTTTACATCTTCCATGCCCCTTAAAATTCCAAGCGCAGTAACCTGTACCCCATCAAACATCTGAAAAAAAGCGGCAATGATTAAAAGTTCTGAAGAGAGTTTTGCAATTTCTGCAGACTTGGTAAACCCAAAAGGAAGAATTTCATTTAAACTCAAAAATATAAGCGCAAAAAATCCCATAGAGATCATTACAAGCGCAAAAGCAGCATTGCCGGCACCTTTTATATTTTTAAAATCGTTGGTTCCTTTAAATTGCCCTACGCGTATGGTAACCGCACCGCTTATGCCGCTTGCAAACATATAAGTAAAAGCCGCCATGCCTAATGCAATTCCGTGCGCATCAATACTTTCTTTTCCAAAACTACCAATCATTAAACCTGCAATAACAAAAGCAGCCACTTCAAAAGTAAACTGAAACGCAGAACCCATTCCAATCAAAAAAAGTTTTTTAAGATGATAAAAATTTATTTTTGCCTTTCTAAAAAATTCTTTTCCGGGATTGAATTTTTTAGAATAGAATACAATGATCAAAAAACAAATTCCCATAAAACACCTGGCATAAAAAGTGGCCCACGCAGAACCCATATAACCCAGGTTCGGAAAACCAAATTTTCCTTTTATTAAAACATAATTTAAAATAACGTTAAGTATGTTTCCGCCAATAGAAATGAGCATGCCCGGCATTGTTTTTCCCAGCCCTTCGCAATATTGTTTGCAAACAAAAAAGAAACTTACCGGTACAATTGAAAAAGCAAGTACCCTAAAAAAAGGTTTGGCCAGTTCAACAACGTCTGCCGGTTGGTGCATGTAAGCAAGCACAGGCGTTGAGAAATAAAGAATACTAAATATAACAACCGCAATAAGCGGAATTAATACCAATGCGTTTTTAAATAACGAAGCTTTTTCTGCCAGGTTTTTATTTACCTCTGCCGATGCAATAAGCGGGGTAATGGCAAAAGAAATTCCGATATTAAATACAAGCAACAACACAAATAACTGGTTACTTACAATTCCGGCAGCCTGTTCTGTTTCGCCAAAATAGAGTCCCAGAAAAACATTATCTACCATACCTGTTACAATATGGCCTACCTGCGCCAAAATAAGCGGCCAGGCAAGAAGTAGCGTATGTTTTATGTGCTGACGAAAAAGCATTGCGGGCGCGAAAGTACGCAGAAAAAAAACAAATCAGCTCTCTTGTTACAAGCCCTTTTTTTTTGAAAATGTTTTTAGAGAGTTATTATTACTTAATGAATTTTTTGCAAAAGTTTTTCCCTTCACTAATTAAATTCACAAAATAAATCCCTTTGCTTAATGCAGAAATGTTTAGTGGCTGAATTGTTTTTCCTGCTGTGTTTTCAACTCTTGTTTCAGAAATTATTTTTCCGGTTAAATCTGTTATCTGAATTTTTGTTTCGTTTTGAAATTCAAAACTGACGTTTAATATTTCATTTGCGGGATTTGGATATAGAGAAATATTTAGCTCCTTTAATTCCAACTCTTTTACTCCAACAGTAAAAGCACAGGTATCTGTATAATTCCCACCGTCCCATACTGCAAGACATTCAAAATTTGTTGTGTCAATTGTAGTAAAACCACCTGTAATGAGAAATGTATTATTCCATTTTTGTATTTGGGTAATTACATTAGTAACTGGTGGGTTACTTAAAGTACAGAAAGTTAAACTATCAATGCCAACAATATTACCTGTGTGTATACCATTAATATTTTCGAACGTGCCAGCTACCAACAATTTTCCATTAAACGTATCTAAGCTGCACACATAGTAATCAATGAAATTAAAAACCTTTTTATAGCTTGTTCCGCCATCCCAATACATAAGAAAATCTCCTGCATTACCTGCGCTTTGCTCAAAGTAGCCACCTATATAAAGTCTATTATTGTAAACTTGCAAATCTGTCACCCAGCTAAAACTACCTGCAATACCAGGTCCCGGAACAGTCCAATTTGTGCCGTCGAATTTTAGTATATCAGGATTTGAACCGGAAAAGTTATTCCCACCAACATACA
>JACMLS010000461.1 GCA_014379485.1 Bacteroidia bacterium
CCTGCTTCGGTTAAATGCCCAATCGTAAAACCAGGGTTGCACCGGCGAGCCCCAGATCTTTACTCCTTCTATTTCACAACAGGAATCGTTTAGGTAAATAACATTTTCGGGAATTGCATTTTTAATAATTCCTTCGTGTACCTGTTCAAAATAAAAATCATGATTACCTGCAATAAATACCTTGTGAGTGTAGTTTTGTTTCGAAAACCAGTCAAGGAAATTTTTTATTTCATCCCCTTTTCCACGTGAGCTTACATCACCGGAGTGAATGAGCAGATCTCCTCCCGGTAATTTTAATGAGGCGTGCTTGGTGTGTGTATCTGAAATTAAGGTGATTTTCATTACGCAACAAAACTACGACTTTTTGAAACACGTAGAAACAGAGAGCACATAGAATTATTTTCTCTATGTGTTCTATTGTTGAGTTTCAAGATAATCCGCCTTTGTCAGAATTTAATTCCCAGGGTATATTCCATTTCTTTATTCACTCCAGCTTTTTTTCCTGGAATCCATGCAGGCATTAATTTCGCTACTCTTAATGCTTCTGCGTCTATTGAATTTTCAAGGCCATGCAAAATGCTGATATTTTTCAATTTTCCGTTTTTATCAACAGTAAATTTCACGAATACCATTCCGTTCTTTTTGGCGGAAGCCGGATATACTAAATTCGATTTCAGAAATTTTTTCAGCGCTTCATCGCCTCCTTTAAATTCAGGAAGTACTTCACCTGATAGGGTGATCTGTTGCTTTTGGAATAAAGCTGTTTCCTTTTTTTCCGGACGTATGATCGGCAATTTCTCTGCGGGCTTTAATCCTTCTGCAAAATAACCTGCTTCGGATTCTTTCTTCCCTTCGGGCAATGCAGGTTTTTTACTCATTTTAGGTGTTATCGAAAGATCGGTAAGTATTTTCTTATCTTCTAAAACAGTTTTGGTTGTTGAATTGCACCCGCTTCCATCTGTAACACTTAACGCATAAGTTCCTGTACAATTGCTCACGGCCGTAGGCGCGTTTGTTGAATTCCAGCTATAAGTAGTTGCACCGGTTCCTCCGCTCACAGATGTAAAAGTCACTGCGTTTCCGCTACAAATACCAAGCC
Organism: Bacteroidia bacterium; assembly: GCA_014379485.1. GTDB lineage: Bacteria > Bacteroidota > Bacteroidia > B-17B0 > Aurantibacillaceae > AM-1111. The sequence continues at coordinate 1,100 of JACMLS010000461.1, forward strand.
CGCTATAACCTCCGTTTACACCAACTGCGTTATTTGAAACTCCATGAGGCAATGGCAAAACGGTGCCTATAGAATCTGCATTACCGTTTTTATTCCTGATCTCATCATCTACCGCCACAAAAGATGTATATGCAGTGAGTAAATTATATTTAAGACCAAGATCGGTAACTTGTTTTTTTACAACGTTTCCAATCTGTCCCCTGTCATCCAATTCTCTAATTTTATTCCTGGCCCACAAATATCTCAGCGCTTTGTTCTCATTTCCGGCTTTGGCTTCAGCAACATTTATACTTGCCGAAAAATTTCCAAAACCATTTATTCCGCTTATATGAATTGTTCCGGCTGGGGCTCCTTTATATTTTCCGAATAAAACAATGGGGCGCAATGAAAAAACATCGGGCACATGTTTAGTCACCAGGTCATACACTTCAAAACCATCGTAACTCACTTTAATGTTTGTAAGAACCGGGTTAGAAATATAGGTCCTGAATTTTTCAGCGGCAATTTTCGCTTCTTTTTCATTGGTAACAATAAAAGGTTCTCCCATACCCGCACGCGCAATTCCTTCTACCAAAAAACGGTTCACGCTGCTTCCTATTCCAAAGGCAAAAAAATTGGCTGCACCCAGGTTGGCTCTTATATAATCAAAATTATCTTTTTCAAAACTTATAAAACCATCTGTTGCAATAACAAAAGTGCGCGAATAATTTTTAGAATGCGGAAAGGTCATTGCCTTTTTTATTGCGCTCAGCATTTCAGTTCCTCCGCCCGCAGTTTGCTTATCCACAAAAGCCACTGCATCACTAATGTTTTTTTCAGAAGCAATTTTTGATGCAGGCGACCAGAAACCGGAGTAACCTTCAAAAACCAATAAATTAAATTTGTCTTTTGGCCCAAGATTTTTTAATAGATTTTTCATAAGTACTTTTGAAACTTCTAAAGGAAAACCGCTTTGGCTTCCGGAAACATCCATAATAAAAACATATTCTTTGGCGGGTTGCGCTGTTTTCGAAACAACTTTTGGCGGCTGCATCATCATCAAAAAATAATTTTCATCTTTTCCTTCATACACCAACATTCCGTTCTGCATCTTTGCCCCGGTCAAACGGAATTTTAAGATAAAATCTTTGTTTCCTCTTACCACATCTTCTTTACTCAGTTCAATTCTTGCAACAGAAGGTTCTTCGTAAATAGTATTTACGTTGTGCGATGTACAAGTGAGGTCACTGATAGGAACACCTGCATTGATCTTTGTTTTAATATCAAAAAGATAAGTTGGTTTCTCTCCTTCGTTCAGGTATTTAGGATTAAAGGATGCTTCTTTTGTTTTTGAATGTGCATCGCCTGTATAACGTGGGCCCACTACCGTTGGGTAAGCAAATTCATAAATTCCGTTTTCGCTCAGCAATAATTCTGTATAAAACATTTCTACTTTTATTGTATCGCCGGGCATTATGTTGGCAAGGTTCATTTGAAAAACATTGGGCCTGAACTGCTGCAGCAACGAAGCTGTTTTTCCTTCTGATTTTGCTTTGGTATACGTTTGCTGTGCTTTCTGACTTTCCATGATCTGTGCTTTCACGGTTCGTTTTCCCAATACAAATTGCATATCATAAACCGCGGCTCTTGAACTTGCCGGAAAAATATAACTTGCTTCAATAGGCGTGCTACCACGATTTACATATACCTGCGTAACTTTTACGTCTGCAATTACGCCCGCAATATTTACATCTGCGTTTGTGCTTAACAATGGAAGTGTTTCTGTCTCTCCCCGTTTTCCTAAAATCTCAAAAAAAGGAGACTCGCTGCGCTTACGGCCGTTCTCATCTGTAACTTGGGCAGATACGGTGCCAAGGCTTATTGCTAAACCTAATGTAATGGAGGTAATTGTTTTTTTCATGGCGGGGAATTTTAAGTGAATACTATTCTTTATTGGATGATCGTGAACGCGGTGAAGTGATGGTATTGTTCATCAGTAAATCAATATCTTTTTTTGGAAAATGATCTTGTCTTCCTTCGGGAAGATTGTTTCTCTCCTTTCCGGGAAGAGTTAAAACAAGTGATTTTTGGATTTTGATTGATTTACAGATAGAAGAAATAATTTTCTCTTGAGAAGGAGAAAATAGTTCGCACAAAGGTTTTAAAAGAGGATAATCAGAAACGTAACAGTAATTTAAACATGCAGCAGAAAGCAAATCAAAATCCGTAAAGAGATCTTTGGGTTGAAACCCACAAACACAAACATTCATAGCCCAATGACAATGACAACCTGAAATATCTGAGGTAACAAAAGAAGAGCTTTCACAAACCAGCGGACCATCGTAGCGGGGACCTGGTGTACCAATAATAGTGCAACATCCTGAACCGTCAGTAACCGTTACAGTATATTGAGGATTTTCAGAAAGAGTCGCTAAGATGGAGCAACAGACTTCAGAAGAGGAATCCTGTTTCTCAATAGCAGTTATCCCATCACTAAAATCCCACACCCATCCTGTTGCGATAGTCGTATCCATTTCTCCAAAATCAATAAAAATAACTTCCAAAGGTTTATTTAAAGAATCAGAAGGTTTTTGATCAAGCGAACAAATTTTTTCAATTCTTTTACTTTTGGGAATTTCTCTTCCGCTTGCATCTCTTTGGGCAAATGAAATTGCGGTTCCTCCTATGAGAAAACAAACACTTAACATAAAATTGCCGGTAGAAAAATTCATGTTTAAGATTTTAACTATTGTTGGAACGATTTCTTGTTGAACCTGAAGGAAGAATAAGTGCAATTTCTTTTTCGGGGAAATTATTTTTCTCTTTTGATTTTTTACTGGCAGAATTCTTTAAACTCTCTCTTTTATGATGAGCTTTTGCGATTTGAATAACAATTTCAGTTGATGAAAAAACAAATTCTGCCTTGGGCCTTATATTCTCATAATTTTTTTTCGCTTTTACTTCCTGAGTATCCTCTAACATCGAAAACTGAATTTTTTCTTCGGGCAAAGGAATGCACAAAGCCCAGGTCCAATAAGTTCCGTTAAAACTACCAATGCATCCATCATGACCACCTAAGTTAATTATACCGTGACCACATAGGCCACCAAAAAAATCTTCCTTCTTTTCCGGCTCATTGGCTTCAGTTATAACACAAATAGAAATATTGCAAGGAGAAATAATTGAAGTACAACTTTCTGTTTTTGGAAACCATCCCTGCAAAACGGTATCGTAATAGCAACCGCCACAGTTTATAGTTTCATAAAGAATCTCAGAGTTGAAGTGGGGGAAAAAAACAGAATCTGCCGACACACTTAAGTTACATCCGCCACAATTATTTGAAAGGGAGGCAAAATCGCAGGTCCAACATGTAATGGCTGAACCAGAACTTATAAGATTAGAAACTATTTCTACTCTCTTCTCTTCCGGAATTTCTCTTCCGCTCGCATCTCTTTGTGCATTTAAAAAAGTACTTGCCCCCAATAGAAAGCAGGCACAAATTCCTAAACTTCTTAAAGCGGAGTTCATGGTAAAGGTTTTCCTTTGGATGGACCTTTAACATTTATTCCACAAATAAAATTAATTATTTTTTGAGAAGATTTTTTTTCAAAGCAACCCTTTATCAATGAATAATCCGGAAGGAGAATAAAAATCTCTCTTCCGGATTATTTAACTTGTTTGTTATTGAAGCTTAAAATTGATCGGCAATGTAAATTGCGTGGCAACCGCTCTCCCGTTTTGTTTTCCCGCTTTCCATTTAGGCATCATTTTTATAATTCTTATAGCTTCGTCACTTAATGATTGATGCGGGCTTTTTATAACCTTAATATCTTTTATAGTGCCATCTACATCAACTGTAAACTGAATATAAACTTTTCCTGAAATGTTCGCTTCTTTACAATCTTGTGGATATTTTATATTCGCCGCCAAATATTGGTTCATAGACGTCTGTCCGGATGGATACTCAGGCATTTCTTCTGCATAAAGAAAAACTTTGGGTGCTTCTTTCTCTGCCACAACATACATTTCCGCCTGCTTTGGAGCAACTACCATTTCGTCTCCGGCTGATTGATTTGCAGCATATTTTATTTTATTCCCTCCGGTTCTTTTTACACTGCCAGTTGTATTTGGACCTGCCGGTTTTTTTACTCCCACTTTTCCATTAGCAGAAGTTGTACTTTTTGTTGTTACACTATACTTTCCGCTTGTGGTTGGTGCATTTGCAGATTGTGAATTACTCACACCTTGTCCATTGCTCCAGGTGTAAGAATATCCCACTGTTCCACCTGTTGCAGTTGTATTTGCTGCTCCGTTTGTAGTTCCAACAGAAGTTGCCGCCGGAGTGTAACGATTTGTTTTAGTTGTATTCCCTGCCACGCCATTGGTGCCAAGCGCGAGATTGGAAACACCTTCTGGCAATGGCAAGGGTTGAACAACTGAATCTGCTTTTCCTGTCTTGTTCCTTATCTCATCATCCACCGCAACAAACGATGTATAATCAGTAAGCAAACCATATTCCAGTCCAAGCTTTTTAATTTCTTCTTTTACTTTGTTTCCTATTTTCCCGGCAAAATCATATTCGCGTATTTTTTGTCTTGCCCATAAATATCTTAAAGCGATATTTTCTTTTTCTGCTTTTGCCGATGAGATATCCATGCTGGCAGAATAATTTCCTGCTGCGGTAATACCACTCACTTTAATTGTTCCGGATGGGGTTCCTTTATACTTTCCGAAGACAATTATCGGACGCATTGCAAACACATCTGGCACGTTTACAGGCACAATATCGTAAGCGTTGAATCCATCATAAGTAACTTTAATATTTGTGAGAACAGGGTTTGAAATATATTTTCTGAATTTTTCAGCTGTGGCAGACGCTTCATTTTGTTTTGTTACAAACATAGGTTCTGCCATACCTGCGTGCGCCATTCCTTCAATAATAAAACGGTTAATGCTGCTTCCGATTCCAAATGTAAAAAAGTTTGCATCGCCCAAATTTGATTTTATGTAAGTGAATGCGTCTTTCTCAAATGAAACAAAACCATCTGTAGCAATTGCAAAAGTGCGCGAGTAATTAGTGGTGCGCGGAAATGTCATTGCTTTTTTTAGCGCGGCCATTAAATTAGTGGCACCACTTCCTCGCTGTCCGTTTACAAAAGTTATTGCTTTATTAATGTTCTCCGGCGAAGCAACAAGAGAACTGTCTGACATAAATCCTGCATACCCTTCAAAAACCAACACATTAAATTTATCGTCCTTCTTTAAATTCGTAAAAATATTTTTCATTAATTCTTTAGAGATCTCCAGTGGAAATCCGTTCTGACTGCCTGAAACATCCAGAATAAAAATATATTCGCGACCCGGAAGATCTTTTGCCGTTACTGTTTTAGGAGGCTGCATCATCATTAAAAAATAATTTTCATCGCCGCCCTCATACAATAAAACTCCTTCCTGAACTTTGTTTCCGGTAAGGCGGTAATGCAAAATAAAATCTTTATTGCCTCTGAATTTGTCTGTTTTTTTCAGACCAAGCTGTGCAACAGTTGCTCCTTCGTAATTAATATCCACATCATGGCTTGTGCAATTTAATTCTGCCAACGGAACGCTTCCGTTTATTTTTGCCTTTATATCAAATAAATATGTCGGCTTTACTTTTGCTTGTGTGTATGGAGTGCCAACCCATTTTTCATTAGGGCGTCCAGCGGCATTCACATCATCTGTATAACGCGGGCCAACCACTGTTGGATAAACAAATTCATAAATTCCGTTCTCACACATTAATAACTCAGAATAAAAAAGCTCTACGCGAATGGTGTCGCCGGGCATAATGTTGGCCACGTTCATTTGAAAAACATTGGGTCTGTGTTGTTGCAAAAGCGATGCTGTCTTTCCTTCAGATTTTGCATCGTCGTAAATTTGTTGTGCTTTATCTTTATCCTGTATCTGCGCTTTTACAATGCGTTTTCCCAACGTAAACTGCATGGCATAAACAGCAGCGCGCGTGCTTAATGGAAAAATATAACTTGCTTCAATGGGTTTTTTGCCCCGGTTCACATATACCTGCGTAACTTTTACACTGGCAATTACGCCCGCAATATTTGCGTCGGCGCTGGTGCTTAATAAGGGAAGCGTTTCTTTTACTCCGCGTTTACCGGGAACTTCAAAATAAGGAGACTCTGTTCTGTCTTTTCCGTTCTCGTCTATTTGCTGAGAGAACAAAGCTGATCCCATAAAAATGAAGACCAGTGAAAATGTAAATTGTTTGATCGCGCTTTTCATTTTGTTTATCTGATGGGTGAACGGGGAATTTTTTTAAATTTTTTTTATCTGAAACAATCCATTTTTCTTGGACGATTTAATTCAACTTTATTTTGAATGGACATTTCTGGTGGAAAACCGATGAATACTGTAAAACACATCGGTGGACTCGAAGTAACAATGCAATCTCCAATATAAGGTGGTATAAAGTCTTTCTCCGGGTCAAATATTACGGTTGTTGAAGAAGAATCCTTTACTTCTGTTTGAGGAAATAAATAAAAATTAGCTCCCATAAAAACAATAAAAACCGAAATTACCTTAAGTGAGAAAGTCCTTTTCATCCTTTAAATTTCTCTTTTGATGGAGCTTTAACATATTTTCCATAAAAGATTTAAAAAATAATTGAGAAAGGATAAAAGAGCTGAATAAAAGGATACGTGTTTAATTGCTATCGGAAACACATCATTTTGCGGGGACGGTTCATTTCTATTTTTGTTCGTGTAGAAACGAGTGGCTGAACTAAAAAAGCACTGGCCGCAACGCAGCCGTTTGTACCAGTACATGGAAGTATACGCGTGGTAATTGATGATGAAGTACACAAAGAGAGTACCCCTCCGGTATATGGCCCATTATAGGCAGGAGCAACAGTACTAATTACAACCGGAGGTGATACTACAGAGTCTTTGTTCTCTGTCTGCGAAAATGAAACAGAATTTATCCCGAAACAAATGAGAATTATGTACAAAAACCTCCGTGTAAAAAAACGTTTCATTGAATAATTTATCTTTAGATGAAGATAAAACGTTTTTTCATAAAGTCTATACGACCACCTGTTAATTAATCCTTTCACAAAACAAAATTAACAGGAAGCGACCAGCTCATCTGAAGGTTTTTACCGTTTTGCCTTGCGGGTTTCCACTTAGGCATTAGTTTAATTACTCTTGCCGCTTCATCAGCTAAAGCCTTCGATGGATATTTTGTTGCAACTATGTCTTTAATTTTTCCACCGGCATCAATTACAAACTCCAAAAAAACAGTTCCCTGAATTTTAGCATTTTTAGCACTTTCAGGATAGCGCAAATTCCTTCGTAAAAAAGCAGCAATAGAATCATTCCCGCCCGGGTATTGGGGCATTTTCAATTGCGCTTCCAGTAACTTTTTTGTTTTCGGAATTTTTTTTGCTGTTGCTGGTTTTGTATTCGTTTTGTTTTTATCTGTCTGCAATTGCTGATCAGGAATTCTAAAATTGTCGCGCTTCTCAAATTCCATTGCCACCAGTTTGCAAATACTTCCGGCTGAATTTACTGACTGAGAAAAACAAACAGAACCTCCAAAAAAGAAAAAAGAAAAATAAAAAAAAGAAAGTTTCATATTGCTTTATCGAATTTCAAAACAATAACGGCCGATCAGAAAAAATATTGCTGAGTTTTTCATTTACATTCCTGCTCACAAATAAAATTAAAGCAAACATCTTATAGATTTTTTTTGTCACATCGAGCGCAGTCGAGATGTGGCAAAAAAAAACCGCTTTCTCCTGTTACCAGAAAAAAGCGGTCAAACAAACAAAAAATTTGGGGGAAAGCTGTAAAGCTACTCCCCCCGCCCGTAATTCCAATTGGTGGAATCCGGGTCTCCCCCTATCTTGAATTTTTTAGAATGAACGTGAACTAAATCATGACAAATAAACGCACGAAAGCATTTTTTTGGTTGCCAACTATTGGTTATTATTAGATTTCGGCCAAAATAAGGGGTAAACCCTTTGATAATGAGGGCAAAGTAAAATGCTAAAGAAAGCAAAACCATGTTCCTTTATCGATTTAGTGAGATAGTTAGCAATAATACGGATAAGTAAAATTCACAAATTCGTCGTATTGCACAAAAAAGGCTTTGTTTTATTAAAAAGGTAATTTATTTTCGCTTAGTTGAAATTTGTTTTGTGGTTAAACAAATAAAAAATATGCTAAACATAAATACTCAGGTTAGTGGTAACCTGAAAAAATTCCGCAAGGAGTTAGGCTGGTCGCAACATTACATTGCAACCGAAATGGGAATGTCTCAGAACAATTATTCCCGAATAGAAAACGGAAAATCAAAAATTACACTCGATCAGCTCGACCAGATATCCAAGGTAATGGATATTGAATTGGGAAAAATTCTTGGTCAGCGATAAAATTTTGATTGTCTCTTTTTTGGAGTGCATAGATGTGTTCTCCTTTCTTTTATTTGGCACCTTTGTTTAGTGTCACATCCTTAATTTTCATTATTTTCGTAATAGAATAACATGAAGGCAGCAACAAAAAAATGTCCGGAGTGCGGCGAATCTTATCTTGGCAGGGTTGATAAAAAATTCTGCTCAGACCAATGCCGTAATACTTACAACAACCGTCATAACGCAGACGGCACCAACCAGGTACGCAACATC
>JACMLS010000047.1 GCA_014379485.1 Bacteroidia bacterium
AAAAGTGATTGAGATTCAATAATTTAGAATCACTTTTCTTAAGAGAAAAAAGTAGGGGCTCGCCACGAGCGCAAGCAGTAGCAACAGCTTTTCAGAAGAGAGAAATTGCCCGTGCGAAATGGTAGGAGCAATGGCTTTTCAATTCAGCAATCGCTCTTAGTCAAAATCAGTTCAAACACTTACCTTGACGTGCATGCGATAAATTATCGGGATGAAACTACTCCACCTCCGCAAAAAAACTAACTACTCTCCTTCTCAGTTTTGACATATAGGTCTGATACTGCCAGTCTATATAATTAGGAGTTGCGTTTATGAATTTAGAGAACTGGCGTATGCGGTATTTTACTTCTTCGGTAAGTAAATTATAAAGTTCAATTGCCTCCTCAAAAGAAGCGGCATTGTCTTTTATTCTGCCAAAATGATTTTCGAGCGACTCGTCTAAAACAGCTTGTGGCTTTAATCCTTTTTTTATGCAAGCCATGTATTTGTCGCGCAAAATAAATTCTTCTTGCTGCGAGTTTAGAAAACGGTTTTTAATTTCATCGGGCATGTTGTAATCATGCTCCATTTCATAATCCCACTCATCTTTATAGCGGTGCTCTAAATATAAATGCGGTGCAATAAAAGCGTGGCGCCAGTCAATAGGAATTTGCCACAAACCAAAACGGCGCGAGTTGTTTCCGAGATCAACTATTTTAAAATTCTTTTTTGTTGGAAGGATGCGCGAACCACGCCCCACCATCTGATGATAAAGTGTAAGTGATTTGGTAGCACGGTTCAGAATTATTGTTTCAACACTGGGCTCATCAAAGCCGGTAGTAAGAATACTTACAGAGGTTAAAATTCCATCGGGCGTTTTTCTAAACCAATCTAAAGTTTCAAATCGTTCTTTATCAGAAAATGTGCTGTCCAAATGTTTTACGGGGTACCCTTTTTTGTGAAAGGCCTCACAAACAACGCGGCTCGAAATAATTCCGCTGTTAAAGATCAGTGTTTTTTTTCCGAGGCCAACTTCTTCATACGCATCCACTAATTTGTTTTGCATCATAGGGTTGCTGTACAACACTTCAGAAGAACCAACAGTAAATTCTCCGTTAGACCCTACTTTAAGCGAACTGAGATTTACATCGTAAGAATAAGTAGTGGCCTCGCACAAATATTGCTGTTCAATTAAAGTAGAAATAGATTCGCCTATAATAAGATCGCAATACGTATCGCGCAAAGGAAGTTTTTTGTTTGAACTTAATGGTGTAGCTGTAACGCCTAAAATATTTACATCCTGAAAATGATGAAAAATTTTGCGGAAAGAATTATTATGCGCCTCATCCACAATCACCAATCCAATGTCTTCTAAAAATTTGTCATTATCCTGTAAACGGTTGTTTAGCGTTTCTACCAAAGCAGTAAAACTTTTGTATTCGCTTTGTGCAGGCAATTCTTTTACAGCGCTGTTAATTATTTTATTGGTAATTCCTTTTTCAGAAAGCACCTCAGAGGTCTGATGAGAAAGTTCTATGCGATGTGTAAGAATGAGAACTTTTTTATTAAAGCGCTCAATATACCGTCTGGCAATCTCAGAAAAAATAATTGTTTTACCACCACCCGTTGGCAATTGAAAAAGCAAATTTGCATTGGGGGGCAAGGTAACGAGCTTGTCAAAAATTCTATTTACAGCTTCTTCCTGGTAAGGATAAAGCTTTTTGGTTTGGGTTACTTGTACTTCTTCGTTTTCCATTATTTTTTGAGACTTGCAAAGATACTGAATTCTTGAGGTACAAATACCTGCTTTTCAGGTCACTGTGAATTAATAATTGAATTTTTATTTTTTGCAGAATCTAAAAAAAGTATTACTTTTGCAGTCCTAAAGTTCTTTACTTAATAAAACACATTCTATTGGGCCGGTAGTTCAGCTGGTTAGAATGCCGCCCTGTCACGGCGGAGGTCGCGGGTTCGAGTCCCGTCCGGCCCGCTAAAAATCCTCTCAGTAAAATGAGGGGATTTTTTGTTTAATAATAACGATAGTCCAAATTCCATGAAAAAAATCCTCTTTTTTACTCTTCTCCTCATTGGAAAGAGTGCTTTTACCCAGACTTATGTGTCTGATGAAAGCCGTTTTGTAAAGGACACAACGTTGGTTGTGCTGGAAGATGATGCCGGAAGCGCTTATAACACTTTGATGAAAAAGGCGCTGCAAAAATTTTGGTCAATCACTCCTTATAAATTCATAACAGAATCTGTATTCAAATCAACCTACACGGGGCGCGTAGGTAAG
>JACMLS010000462.1 GCA_014379485.1 Bacteroidia bacterium
CTTCTGTTATTGCAGATTTCAAATCTTCTAAACCTCAGAAAATGCGGCCGGAGATTATTTTTGATGATATTTTAAGGAACAAAGTAAGCAGGATCACCGCTTCGCCGTATTTTATTAAGCGTCTTGCTGAATTTTGTATCTCAGAAAATAAAAACACTCATACGGTGAAAAAAATATTTACCGGAGGTGCGCCTGTTTTTCCTTCAGAGGCAAAGATCTTTGTAAAAGCATTTCCAAAAACCCTCGTTGAAATTGTTTACGGTTCTACTGAGGCAGAACCTATCTCACACATTTTTGCTAATGAATTGGTGAAGGAGAAAATTGAAAAGGCTTTACCTGTAGGAAAGATTTATTTTAATGCAGAAGTCAAGATCATAAAAATTTCTGATTTGCCTTTAACAGCGAATAACACAAATGATTTTCAGGAACTGGTTCTTCCGGCAGGAAGAGTAGGGGAGATCATAGTAAGCGGAGACCATGTATTAAAAAAATATTTTGATAATGAAGAGGCTTTCCGTCAGAATAAAATTGTTTGTGGTTCAAAAACCTGGCACCGCACCGGCGATAGTGGTTTTATTGGTGAAGACGGAAACCTGTTTCTTACAGGAAGAAGTGCAACCCTGTTTGAACACAAGGGTAAAACAGTTTTTCCGTTTATTGCGGAAGATCTGTTGAAACAAATTGAAGGAGTGCAGGCAGGAACTGTAATGAAGGTGAAGAACGAGGTTATTTACTTTATTGAAACTTCAAACGGGAATGAATCAAAAAACATTGAAGATGCTATTAAAACGCTTGGCATTGCAGATGGAAAAGTGGTTTTCACTAAAATTCCGCGCGACCTAAGACATTTTTCGAAAATAGATTACGGAATGTTGCTAAAGCAATACAATAAAATTTAGTTCTTTGCGTATATTTGTTTATGCAAAAGTTTTTTTTTTTAATTCCTTTTATTTTATTGTTCACTTTCTTTTCCTGTGGCAATAAACCTTCTGAAACAGAGAACCAGGTTTCTGAAACGGATAGCATTATCAAACAAGAACTTCCTAAAGAGAAGATCATCGAAAAAGTTATTTGTGATAATGATCCGCGTTTTTCTTATGCGCTTTATCTTCCAAAAAACTATAATGAGAAAGAATTGTATCCATTATTGTTTTTGTTTGATGCACATGCAAAAGGAACTTTACCGCTTGAGAAATACAAAACGCTTGCCGATGAGTTTGGATTTATGCTGGCATGCAGCAACGAAAGCAAGAACGGAATAGCTTCTGCTTTGTATGAAGAAATAAAAACTGCTGCGCTTGAGGACCTGAAACAAAAAGTAAGAGTTGATCCCAAAAGAATTTACCTGGGTGGTTTTTCTGGTGGCGCAAGGGTTGCCATTAATTTAACGGTGGCCGATCCTTCTATTGCCGGTGTGCTTTCTAATTCGGCCGGATTTGAACCAAGTCGTGCGCCTTTAAGAAATGAAATGGCCATTATTGGTCTTACCGGTAACGAAGATTTTAACTGGATGGAACAGAATAAAACAGAAAGAAGTCTTGATGCATATTTATTTCCGCACTACCTGGTTGAGTTTGATGGTAAACATGCCTGGGCTCCGGAAGCTGCAATGAAAAGAGCACTGGTTTTTTTAGATTGTGCAGCAAAGAGAAAAGGAAGTACATCGAAAAATGAAAATGCAGTTAAAGCTTTTTTTGATGAAGACATTGCGAAACTTGCTTCGTTGAAACAGAAAAATGAGAAATTCCTTTGGCTGAAAATGATCTTAAGTTTTTATTCGGGCGTTTATGATGTTAAGAAGCAGGAAGAAGATTTTAGCAAGTTGAAAGAAGATGCCGAAATAAAAAAAATTCTCACAGATAATGAGGCTGCCCAAACAAAAGAGGCCATGCTGCAAAACGATTACTATAAAAAAGTATTTGAAGAAGAATTGCCCTGGTGGGAAAGTGAGATAAAAAAAATGAATGCAGAGAAAAAAGGTTCTGAAAAATACAGGCTCAATAAACGTTTACTCAGTTACATAAGTCTTGGTGTTTACATGACCATTAATTCTCCCGAAGCAAAAGCCGATGATTATGTAAGTGAAAAACTGATTCGTTTGTATTCTTTAGTTGATCCTGAAAATGCTGAATGGGCTTACCTGAGCGCTGTCTTAAAGGCGAAACAAGGAAATGCAAAAGCTGCTCTTGAATTTTTGAAACAGGCCGTAACGCTTGGTTTTGAAGATAAGGACAGAGCCACGAATCAAATGGAATTTCAGAAGTTGATCTCAGCTGTTGAATTGCAGGCGGCTTTGAATAAATGACAAATCAGTTGTCTAATTTTCCTGTTGCCAAATAATTTGCCATAAATGTACTTCCGCTGTAAGCCTTAAAAGTAATACTGCAGAATTTAGCAACAACGTAAGTTCCCGTCACAGTCACGGTCACTGTTCCTGACGACCCGTAACCTATATTGGTATTGCCTGAGGTAGCCTCGTAAAATCTGAGGCCGCATTTTCCGGAACTAAGTACGTAACCGTTAGTAAAATAATTATAATCCAACGCATAGGTAGCTGAAGTTGTTGGTGCACTAGCCATAGGTAAAGAAAGCCTGATCGTTCTTAAATTTCCATTTACTGTTATAGATGCGAAAAGGGTGTAATAGCCGTTCCAGGTTGTTGGTGTGCTGCTCATTGATGAAAAGCTCGTAAACATGCTGGTTGTAAATGTTGAGGAATTAAGAGCAGGATTGCAACTGCCGGTGGTGGTTCCGCTTGTAGAGGTTGTGGTTGATGAAGATGTGGTTGAA
>JACMLS010000463.1 GCA_014379485.1 Bacteroidia bacterium
GGTGGTGTTACAACGTATATGGAAATGCCCAATACGGTTCCGGCTGCAACTACAACTAAATTGCTCGAAGAAAAATATTCGCGTGCAGCAGAAACATCTTTGGCAAATTTTTCTTTTTTTATGGGAACAACCAATTCCAATTTAAAAGAAATTCATAAAACAGATTTTAAAAAAGTTTGCGGGCTTAAAATTTTCATGGGTTCTTCTACCGGAGATATGCTGGTAGATAAATCTGAAACCTTAGAGAAAATTTTTAAAGAGGTAAAAACACTGATCGCGGTTCACGCAGAGCACGATCCTACGGTGAAAAAAAATACTGAGAGAATGAAAGAATCTTACGGCGAAGAAGATCTTCCCGCATATTTTCATTCTATTATCCGTAACGACGAAGTGTGTTACCGTTCTTCTTCAAAAGCAGTTGAAATGGCGCATAAATATGGTACGCGTTTGCATGTGCTGCATATTTCTTCGGCAAAAGAAACCGATCTGTTCTCTAATAAAATTCCATTAAAAGAAAAAAAGATCACAGCAGAAGCCTGCATTCATCACCTTTGGTTTTCTGACGAAGATTATAAAACAAAAGGAAATTTCATTAAATGGAACCCGGCCATAAAAACACTGCACGACCGCGAAAAGATCTGGGAAGCGGTGTTGAACGGAAAAATTGATGTGATCGCCACAGATCATGCGCCTCATACTATAGAAGAAAAACAACAATCGTATTACAAAGCCCCGTCTGGCGGGCCACTCATTCAACACAGTTTAAATGCAATGCTTGATTTTTATAAGCAAGGAAAAATTTCTTTGGAGATGATTGCATTAAAAATGTGTCACAACGTTGCAGATCTGTTCAGAATAAACAAACGCGGTTATATTAAAGAAGGATATTTTGCAGACCTTGTTTTGGTAGATCTGAAAAAAGATACTTTGGTTACGAGAGAAAGTCTTTTGTACAAATGCAAGTGGAGTCCTTTTGAAGGACATACCTTTCAAAGCAAAATAAGCCATACCTTTGTTAACGGAAATCTTGTTTTTGACAACGGAAATTTTGACGAGTCCGTAAAAGGTCAGCGAATTGGTTTCGACCGTTAATTTTTTTGTATGGAATTTTATCCTTTATATGATCTTTTTCGTTTGCCTTTCTACACCGCTGTAGGAACTTATTACAAAAGAATTCAGTTCAGAAACAAAGCTGTAATTTTTCCTGACCGCCCTGTAATCATTGCCATGAATCATCCCAACTCTTTCATGGATCCTATTGCTTTTTCATCTCAGTGCATTCGCAAAATGTTTTACCTTGCGCGTGGCGATTCGTTTAAGAAAGGAATCGGCTGGGCGCTGGAGGGTGTTGGAATTATTCCAATCTACAGAATGAGCGATGCAGGAAGAGATGGGGTGAAAAAGAATGACGAATCATTTGAGGCAGTTTCCAGACACCTTGCAAAGAACCATAGCGTAATAATTTTTCCGGAAGGTTTGTGCATACAAGAACGCAGATTGAGAAACCTGAAAAAAGGTTGTGCAAGAATTGTTTTTTATTCAATGGAAGAATTGAAAAA
>JACMLS010000464.1 GCA_014379485.1 Bacteroidia bacterium
ACGTGCAGCAAAATGCAATTCCAATTAAAGCGGTTCAGAATAATGATGTGATTGGGGGAATTATTTGCGGACAAACTTCTTCGCCTCCCTCTTGCCCCGGTTTAAATGTTGTTGACAGTACGCAGGTTCGTTTATTTTCTTTAGGAGGATTTAACAGCAAACACAAAGCGCTTGTTCGTTTCATTAAATTAGAATACAAAGAAAATTTATTGCCTGTTGTCAATGTTCCGATGAATATTTCTGTAATGACGCCCGAAGACAGAACAGGAAGATCGGGCGATCACGTTCCGTTTCGTCAACACAATTACACTGCCATGCGTTTTACTTCTGCAAATGAACACGGAGATGCAGGCGTAACCGATACTTTGTATGCTGACAGGCAACATACAGTGCGCGATACATTGGGTGCAGACACAAATAGCGATCAGGTTGTAGATAGTTTTTTTGTCGATTTCAATTATCTTGCGCGCAACACTGTTATTAATGGCAACAGCATTGGTATGATGGGCATTGGCCCGAAATCGCCCACTGCTTCTTGTGTTGGTTATAATAATTCTCAGATCATTGTAACCATTCTTACGCAAACACAATATCCATCTTACCGTGTAGGTGTTCGTTCACTTACTTATGATTGGGATACTGTTTTTACAATAACCAATACCATTACAGATACATTTCAGTTACCTCCTGCAAATTCTTACTTTGTAAATGTAATGAGCCGCGACTCTAATGGAATTGAAAGCCCGCCCATAGTGGAGTACTCTGTAATTTTTACCGGAACAAATTTCTCTGAAGCAGAAGAAAATTCAAAAATAGAATTGCTTCAGAACAAACCCAATCCGTTTGACGAAGCAACTTACATTCCGTTTTTAGTGAAAGAGAATTTTCAATACGAAAAAGCAGAAATAGAAATCAGCGATCAGAACGGAAGGTCGGTAAAAAAATATCCGATCACTTTAAATTTGGGAATCAATGAGGTTCTCTACACTCACGGATATGGAATGAACGGGGTTTATTTTTATTCGCTTTTGATTGATGGGAAGAAAGTTGCAACCAAGAGTATGGTGTTTGCTAATTAATTGTCCCACTTCGACAGGCTCAGTGTGACAATTTGGATTTCAGAATAAAATCTTATTATGAAAAAACGGTTTTTCTTTTTGTAGAAGCGAATGAAAAGACGGTGAACATATTGGTAAGCAATTATTGACCCTTCAAAAAATTGTAACTGATATTACGAAAATAGTGTTGTCATACTGAGCCCGTCGAAGTATGACTTACCCCTTAAATTGCACCCTTACAGAAGTTCCGCTCTCGTTAACCCACGAAATTTTTGCGTCTATCTGATCTGCCAAACCTTTAACGATATTCATTCCAAGGCTTTCTTTTTTTATTTCTGATTTTTCAATTCCTTTTCCGTTGTCGTTAATGAAAAGAGAAATTTTATTGTCTTCTTTTTTCAGAAGCACTTCTACCACACCTTTTTTCTTTCCGTTAAAAGCGTGCTTAAATGCGTTGGTGATGAGTTCGTTTGTTATTAATCCCAACGAAACGGCGGTGGTAATAGTTACACTTACCTCATCACATTTAATTTTTAGTGTAGCTTTTTTTTCTGCATTAAAAGATTCTTCTGCAAAGCGGGCAATTTTTTCGATATAAATTCCTAATTCAACTTTAGAAAAAGAATTGGTTTGGTACAAATGCTGGTGCAAGGCAGAAATAGAAAGCAAACGGTTTCCGCATTCTGCAAAAAGATCTTTATGAAAATCGTCTTTGGCATTTTCTGCCTGCAGGCGCAATAAACTTACGGCAATGTTCAGGTTGTTTTTTGTGCGGTGATTTACTTCTTTTAATAAGATCTGTAATTCTTTATTGGCGTTTTGCCTCTCAAAAGTTTCGCGCGCAAGGCTGATGAGTTGTGCTATGAACAAACCGAATTTTTGTTCGTTCAGATCCCACTCACGTTTTTTACCAATCTCTTCAAAACACACAATTCCGGCCAGCTTTCCTTCAATGCGAATAGGAAGGTCCATCATACTTGTTATTCCGTGTGGCTTAATATAAATGTCCAACAACTCACGCACGTTTTTATCGTTCAGGGCATCATCACTAATAATTATTTCTTCTGTTTGCAGCAATTCAAAATACTTCGGAAAATCTTTTCTGTACAGATCTTTTTCTCCGGTAGATTTTTTTGTAGTGCTGTTATAATTGCCTATGCATCTTATTTTAGAAAAATCATCTTCCAATAACCAGGCGCTTACACGCACCACATCCAATGTCTTTGATCCCGCCTCTAATATTTCATAAATAGCTTTTTCAAATTGGCCTGTTCTGATGTGCCTTGATTTGGTGAGTTTTTCAATTGCACCCACCTTTTGCTCAACACCCAGGCGATAGTTTACACGTTTATCTACATCTGCAATATAAACTACCTGCATACCTGTTTCGCCATGCTTCTTTATCCGCAATTTTGCATTAAAATGTTTCCGGTTTTTTCTTACAAGAATAGTTTCTTCAAAAGTAAGTTCATCCACTTCAAGAAACATGAGCATTTCATGAAACTCAAGGTGTTTGTTCCTGAAAATAAAATTGAAATTTTTTCCGATCACTTCATCGCGGGTGTAATGAAGTATTTCATCCACTCTCTTGTTGGCGATTACAACAATACCATCGGCATCAATGATAAGTAAAGCCTCACTGAAATTATCAATGATAAAACTTTGAGTTAGTAATTCTTTGGTAAGCATCCTGGGGAGATTTTTTCCACTATTAAATATATAACATTTTGCAAAAACACCAAATTTTTACAGGCCTTATTTACCATTTGTTTTAACAGATTTCCATTAAATTTGCCGCAATTATGTCCTTCTTCCGCTTCCGCTTGGTGTGTTTTGCCCTTTTCCTTGCAATAGGATTCAAAGGAACTGCTCAAAACATCGAAAAAACTCTTTCTATTTTTAAAACGGATGAGAAAATTACTGTTGACGGAGAATTAAATGAAAGCGTTTGGATAAAATGCGAAGCAGCTAAAGATTTCTGGCAAAATTTTCCGGCAGATACCATGGCGGCAAAAAGTAAAACCGAAGCTTTTGTAACTTACGATGACAAGTATTTATACATTGCGGCCATCTGTTACGATACCATTCAAAAACCTTTTGTGATACAATCGTTAAAACGCGATTTTTCTGCTCCTGTAAGCGATTGTTTTGTAGTAAGCATTGATCCGTTTTCTGACAAAACAAATGGTTTTAGTTTTGGATTAAACCCGTACGGTGTGCAACGCGAAGGATTGATTGCAGGCGGTGGCGGCGGCGGCGTATCAACAGATTGGGACAACCGCTGGTTTAGCGAAGTAAAAAGATATGCTGACAAATGGACTTTAGAAATGGCCATTCCATTTAAAACCCTGCGTTTTAAAACAGGATTAAAAGAATGGAGAATTAATTTTGCAAGAAACGATCTTAAACGAAATGAAAATTCTGCCTGGAGCAAAGTTCCGCGCCAGTTTAACACGGCAACGCTTGCTTTTACCGGAAAAATGCTTTGGGATAATGCGCCTGAAAAATCAGGCCCCAACGTGTCACTTATTCCCTACCTGATTGGAAAAGTAAACCAGGATTTTTCAAACAAAAAGAAACCTGTATGGGAAGGAAACGGGGGCCTTGATGCAAAATTTGCGCTCACTTCTTCTTTGAATCTTGATCTGAGTATTAATCCCGATTTCTCTCAAGTGGATGTTGACAGGCAGATCACCAATCTTACACGCTTCAGTTTATTTTTTCCGGAAAGAAGAAATTTTTTTATTGAGAACTCAGATCTCTTTTCAAATTTCGGGTTCAGGCAGATCAGGCCTTTTTTCTCAAGGAGAATTGGTTTGAATAACGGCACAGTGGTTCCTATTTACGGCGGGCTCAGGCTAAGCGGAAAAATAAATAAGAACTGGAGAATTGGTATAATGGATATGCAGACAAAAAAAGTTACAGACATCAATCTGCTTCCGCAAAATTATTTTGTGGCTGCAGCGCAACGTCAGGTTTTTGACCGTAGCAACCTTGCGTTTATCTTTGTAAATTCTGAAGTAATTGATTCCGGAAAAATTTTGCCAAACAAATACAACCGTGTGCTGGGTGCAGATTTTAATCTTGCATCTAAAAACAATAAATGGTACGGAAAATTTTTCTATCACCATTCATTCTCGGCCGGAAGAGATAATCATGCTTCAGATGCGCATGCCAGCTACCTCGTTTACAACTCACAGGCCTGGGCTCTTGAGTGGAATCATGAATACGTTCATAAAGATTACAATGCAGAAACAGGTTTTGTTCCGCGCACACAACAGATAGATGTAACAAGCGGAACAACACATTATTTTACGTATTGGAGACTGGAACCCAGAATGCACAGGTATTTTTATCCGAAGAACAGCAAAATAAACAAGCACGGTCCGGGTTTATATATTGATCATTACAGAAACTCTGATTTATTGCCAACAGATCTTTTATTAAAACCTTCTTACAATATTTATTTTACAAATACCTGTTCGCTGCAGGTTGAGTATGATTACATTTTTACAAAACTTCTTTTTGCAACAGACATTACTTTTTCTGGCGACACTACGATTGCTGCCGGAAAATATAGCTACCAGAACATGAATGTGATCTTTAAAACAGACGCAAGAAAAAAACTGCATGCAAATTTTACAGCAAATTACGGTTCGTATTTTAACGGAAATAAATTCAGTTTAACTTCTGAAATTGTTTTCCGTAAACAACCCTGGGGCATTTTTACATTTGCATACACGCGCGATGAGATCTGGATTCCTGATCCAAAACAGTACAAAGTGCTCAATTTATTTGGGCCAAAAATTGAATTGTCATTTAGTCGCAGTCTTTTTTTCACGACATTTTTGCAGTACAATGCTCAGGTAAACAATTTTAATATTAACAGCCGGATACAATGGCGTTTTAAACCGATGAGTGATCTATATATCGTGTATTCAGATAATTACATCGCCAATAATTTCACCAAAAAAAACCGGGCATTAGTAATTAAACTTGTCTACTGGTTCTCAGCCTAGATTTTTACCGTTAATGGATGTTAAATTAACAGGTGTCAAAAACTTTAGCTTGGTTTTTGAAGTACATATTAAAAAGAAATATTAGTTTTATTTCAGTATTGAAGATTTAACAACAGGCGTGTGGTGAGCCGGCTCATCAAAAAAAATATTATGGCATACAAAAACAATCAAAGAATAAAACCAAAAGTGTCGAAGAAAAAGCAAAAGGAAGATACCGCTCCGAGATATAAACTGCGTATAGATAGCAGAACAATTATTACCGTTAAAAGTAAAGAGGCTTTAAAAATGTGGAAGGATAAATATCCTAACGCAGTTGAAGTGGACTAAAAATTGCTTTCCGTCTGATATAAGATATAAGACAAAAAGATAAAAGTCCCGATAGCTATCGGGAGGTGCGGTAAAAAAAACAAATTTCTTAATCCAAAAAATCTTCGATCTTATCCATTTTCGCTTCGGAATATCTGCCCGATTCAACGTGAAGAATTTTTCCTGCGGCATCTAACACGAAAAAGTAGGGAATTTTTTTGTCTTCAATTTTCAGCGCTTCAATGTAAGGCTTTACTTCTCCCTTAAAATACATTACAAACGGCCAGAATTCTTTGTCTGTTTTTTCTTTTATTTTGTCTTTATTTCCCAAAGCCTGGTTCAGTTGATTGAGCATGGGTATGAAATAAAAATTTACATCGTAATTTACGGCAGCGCTGTAAAAATCATTGGTGTCTTTTTTTACAACAAATAAATTGTAAACGGGGTTAAGCCAGGTTTTCATATCCTCTTCTGCATCGCGCGAAAAAGCAACCCAGAGAATGGTAACCTTTCCTTTTGTTTGCGAAGGAATGTTTACTGTTTTTCCGCTAAAGGTTTCTCCGCTACATTCCGGAAACATGGTTCCTTTTCCGTTTTGCGCATTAGAAAATAAAATTCCGGATAAGAAAAGAATTGAAAATATTTTTTTCATTTTGTATAGTTTGAAGTTTTAACCACAATAGAAACAATAGAACACAATAGAGAATTATTTTTTTTTATTTAAACCCGTAGAAAAAAAACTTTTTCGAACTAACCAACTCAAAACTGTAAACCGAAAACTGTAAACTCACCATTTAAAATACTCTCCAGACATTCTAGCAATTTCCGCGCCATAAGCTAAAGAGGCGGTTGCTGCAGGCGATGGGGAGTTAATTACATGTACTGCATTTTCGTGGTATTCAATTTTAAAATCGTCTAACATATCACCTTCGGGCCCAAGGGCCATTGCACGTATTCCGCAACGCGCTTCCACAATATCATCCATTTCTAACGAAGGAATTAGGGTGCGTAATCTTTTTAGAAAATATTTTTTAGAGAATGCCCCCCTGTATTCATCAATCCCAAAACGCCAGTGCTTTTTAAAAAATTTCCAGGTGCCTCTGAAACCAAGGGCCTGCAATGTATCTAGTAAAGAAAATGCGGTTTTGCTATAGCCCTCTCGCTTGTACACGAACACAGCATTGGGCCCGCATTCTACTCCACCTTTTATCATACGTGTAAAATGAACTCCCAGAAAAGGAAATTCAGGATTGGGAACGGGGTAAATTAAATTCTTTACTTTTTTCATTCCCTTTTCAGTCAGATCGTAATAATCTCCCCTGAATCCTACAATTGCAGCTTCACTTTTTGCTCCTTCTTTTTTTGCAATACGGTCTGCCTGCAAACCTGCACAACTGATTATAAATTTTGTTCTGAACTGATCTTTATCTGTAGAAACAATACTCACATCGCCCTGCTTTTCAAATTTCCAAACCTTCTGTCCGGTCATTACTTTACTTCCGGGAAAGCGTGTATGAATAAGCTCAACATACTTTCTTGCCACATCAGTATAATCAATAATGCCTGTACACGGAACCCAGATGCCGGCAATACCTTCGCAATAAGGTTCAATTTCTTTTATTCGTTTTGCATCTATCATTTCAATTCCCTCAACACCATTTGCAACACCGTTATTAAATACTTTTTGCATGTGCGCCAGTTCGCTTTCTTTCATGGCAACAATGATCTTTCCGCAAAGATCAAAAGGAATGTTATGTTCTTTTGCAAATTCAACTAACTCTCTTCTTCCTGAAACGCAGTTTTTTGCTTTATATGAACCGGGCTTGTAGTAAATGCCCGAATGAATTACCCCTGAGTTGTGGCCGGTTTGATGAGCAGCCACCTCTTTTTCTTTTTCCAGAACAAGAATTTTTTTATCGGGATATTGCGTATTAAGTTTATACGCAGCAGCGAGGCCAACAATTCCGCCCCCAACTATTATTGCATCGTAAGTAGTGTATTTCATACAAGGCAAAGTTAAAAAGATTTCTTTGCGAATGGAATGTTGGAATGATGGAATAATGAGTTAGGGCGCTCTGAAACCGATATAGAAAAATAAAGATTATTGAAACCTAAAGAATCTGATTAATTATCAATTCAAAACCCGGAAGGATATTTTTTCCGGATAAGGTAGCCTCAAAAGAAAAAGTTTCAATCGTATTCGCTAATTATGCGAAGTTACTGCGCATACAGAATAAAAATAATTTAGCCCTGCAAATGCTCGACCAGTCCCTAAAAATAGACCCCAATGTGTTTGCCCTGCATTTTGAAAAGGCCTCTATTTATGAAGCCATTGATCAGCCAAAAAATGCAGCGCTGGATTATCAAAGTGGATTACTGCTGATGCCGGAGGCGGTCAAAAATCTGCCCGCACTTCAAGACAAAATTAGTCATGCCTATGCGGTCGCCCAGGATAATCAGAAGCACTTGTCGGCATTCCTGGAGTCGCGACTCGGA
>JACMLS010000465.1 GCA_014379485.1 Bacteroidia bacterium
AGAAAAATAATGAACCCGGCAACCAATGAATAAATGAACCATCGTTGTCTTTTAATATTCGCATCACGTTCACTTTCCTGCAGATTGCGGATACTTTTATCCTTACTCATTAGTTCAATTTCTTTTTGCTTTTTCGCGGTATCAAAACGCGTTTGCATTTCGCTGATGCTTTTACCATTTCCTTCACTCAGAAGTGAGTCTTTTAAAGCTGTTGATTCTTCTAAATAACCAAGTGCTTTTTCAGAATTTCCCATCGAGTTCCAGGTTATGGCAAGGTTCTGCAGCGCAAGGTTCATTTTGTCCTTGCTGCCTATTTCTCTCGCCAGCACAAGGCCTGAATCGAGCATTACAACTCCCTTGGTGTATTCTTTCGCCTCAGCATACAAAGCGCCCATATTTATATAAATCAAACAAAGACTGAGTTTGTCATCCGTTTCACGATATAGTTTAAGTGCCTTGAGTGAATATTCAATTGATTTTTTTAAATTTTTTCTTTCAATCTCAAGATTCCCCAAATTCAGATAAACCCTTGCAAGATCTCCTTTCAGGTTTTTGCTCAGGTAATACTCCAGAGCTTTGTAATAGAATACCTCAGCACTATCCAGTTTTTTTTCTGCATTAAAAGTAGCGGCCAGGTTTGCAATGCAGGAAAATTTCATTCGCTCGTCGTTCAACTTTTCTGAAATTGCCAGAACCTGTCTGAAATTTTCTTTGGCATGACCAAAATCGCCGAGATAACAATAAATAATTGCCAATGCACTGAATCCTTTTCCTTCTCCCCGCACATTTTTCTCCCGCTCACAAATATTAATAGACTTCAGTGTAAAATCAATTGCTTTAGGATAATCTCCCAATTCCATATAAGTTATTCCTAAACCGTTATAAATAGTTGACAACGCGCCTTTAAAACCTATTGAATCTGATAATTTTAAAGAACGCTCGAGTTGTTTTTTTCCATCAGAAAAATTTCCTGACTGCACAAATTCGTAACCAAGTGTATAAACCAGCCATACTTTATTGCTGTCGTTTTTAGGCGAAACAGCAAGCTTGTTCATTAACGAATCAAGATTTCTTCCTGAGAAATTTCCGGAAAGAAAAATAAAAAATAAAAATATGACACTCTTAATTCTCATTCAGACTTTATTCATGTATAATTAAAACAATTTTTTTATATCCTTACACCAATAACAAGTACATCGTCTATCTGCTCAATACTTCCTCTCCATTCTTCAAATGCGCTTTCCAGTTTGTTTTTTTGTTCTTCGGGAGAGAAAACAGAAATCTCTTTTAATAATTCTCTGAAGTTGGTAGAAAAATATTTCTCCGATTTTTTCCCTCCTTTTTGATCGGCGTAACCATCAGTAAACATATAAAGCATGCTTCCTTTTTCAGGTTGAAGGATATTATTGGTGAATTTTTCTTTTGACCCGCCAATATAAATACGATCGGCCCTGATCTCTGTTAATTCTTTATCCTTAATGACCAGCAATGCATTTCTTGCGCCTGCAAATTCAATCGTATCCTTTTCAATTTTTATGAGCGCCATATCTATTCCGTATTTTGCAGAAGCATCTTTTTTATCCTGGTGCAAAGTATCTTTCATTTGAAAATTCAGTTCATCTAAAATTTGTGCCGGCGACTTCAGTTTTTTCTCTTTCATTATTCTTTCAAGCAGATAAAAACTGTGCATAGACATAAACGCACCCGGCACACCATGTCCCGTACAGTCACACGCAGCCAGAAAAACAGAATCATCACTCGCCCCTCGTCCCTCGTCCTTCGTCCCTACCTTCAACCAGTAAAAATCTCCGGCAACAATATCTTTTGGCTTGTAAAAAATAAAACATCCCGGAATCCATTTTAAAACTTCTTCAATTGCCGGAAGAATAGTTTCCTGAATTCCTTTGGCGTATTCTATACTGTCTGTAACCAGGATGTTTTTTTCTTCAAGTATTTTTTTCTGGGCTAGAATTGCTGCGTTCTTTTCTTCCAATAAAGAATTTGCTTTTTTCTTATCGCGATAGCCTTTAAGAATAATAAAAACCAATACCAGCACAAGTAAAACACCGGTAAGTGAAATACCGAGCACAATATTCTGTTTTCTTATATTCGCTTTTTGTTCGCTTTCACGTAAAACACCTATCGCTTTATCTTTTGTAAGCGATGCGATCTCGTTTTCCTTTTTCTCAGTATCAAAGCGTGTTTGCATCAAAGCAATATTCTTGCTTTTTTCTTCATTAAGTACAGAGTCTTTAAGCTCAGAATATAGGCCCAGATATTCATAAGATTTTTTAAAATCTTTTTTTCTTTTGTAAAGACCTGCGAAAGCGGAATAATTCTCAAGCAACAGATCCTTTACACCAAGTTGTTTGCAGATTGCAGCAGAACGATCCAGGCAGGCTTTAGCTTCATCTGTCTTATTTTGTTCAAGCAATAAAGTTCCGATACGAAGGTTAGTCTGTGCAATTTCGCGTTTCTCTCCGCTTTTTTCATGAATCTGGAGCACCTGCTTAAAATTTGAAAGTGCAGAAACAAAATCTTTTTTAGACTGAAAAACAGTTCCGATACTTGATAAATTAGCTGCCTCTGCCTGAGTAAACCCTATTGACCTGGCAGCCTGGAGGCTTTGTGTATAGTATTTTAATGCAAGCTCAATTTCGTTTTTTTTCTGGTATGCAGAACCAAGGTTGCCCAGGGCAGCAGTAGCATTTTTTTTGTCTCCGGTT
The DNA here is from genome assembly GCA_014379485.1 of Bacteroidia bacterium. Lineage (GTDB taxonomy): Bacteria > Bacteroidota > Bacteroidia > B-17B0 > Aurantibacillaceae > AM-1111. Next base: position 2,727 of record JACMLS010000465.1, read on the forward strand.
TTTTCGCACACTTCCAGTGACAGGTTGTAATATTCAATAGCTTTGTCGTGGTTTCCGATAAAACCATACACAATACCTATGTTATTATAAACCTGCATGAGTCCCGTAGTATTATTTCTCTTTTCAAATATTCTCCGGGCTTTTTCATAATACTGAAGGGCCTTTTCATAATCTGCCAGATAATTAAAAACATTTGCCAGGTAATTACAGGTGTATGCCGCACCAATTGTATCGCGAATGGTTTTTTGTAAAGCCAGCGCTTTTTCATGCAGATCAATTGCCTTGTTATAATTACCCTGCAGGGAATAAATAATTGCAATATTGTTTTGAGAAGTGATGATAGCTTTTTTATCTCCTGTTTCTTTTCTGATCTCTGATGCGAGCGTATAATATTTTAATGCAGAGTCATAACCGGTGGTAAGACGAAAATAAATGCCAAGAGAATTGTATGCATTCGCAATTCCGCTTTTAAATTTTAATCGTTTAGAAAGTACAAGGGCTTTTTCGCAAAAAAATTTAGAAGAGTCTAAATTGGTTTTGTTAAAAGTAATGGCAATAGTATTATAAAGCTTAACTGCTTCTGTGTCTTTAGCTGGTGAGTTTTTGCTGAGCGTTAAAAGCGAATCAAGTTTACGCCTGTTTTGCGAATAGGAGATATAGAACAGAAAGAAAAAAAATATGAAATAAATTTTCTTCATGCTCAAGAAATTACAAATTACAGTGTGAGAAATTTTTTATCAGAAACCAACAAACCTAACCGGCACACCGGGGGCGAGCTTCGAAAATTCTTCGCCTGATTCTTTCATATCTGTATCCCTGTTATCGTAATGCCAGACCACTTCAGCCTCATACCCCTCGCTCTTGATTTTTTCGAGCTGAAAAAAGATGTCGAGAATGAATTTTGCTGAGGTGGAATTGAAATAGTCCAGTTTAAAATCAATACTTAACTTTTTTGAACTGCCCAGTGAGTTTTTCTGGTAATACAACACAGACTTATATTCACTGAACCAGTTTACAATTGGTGTAAAAAACTTAGAAGTATTTTCGGGCCTGGACTCTCCTGATATTTCAAATTTGTTATTTACCGGATCGATAATAACACGGGGGGTAGTTGTTGTTGGTTCTAATTGAATGGGTTCCATAAACCTTATTTATTTACTATTGCCTGTAAAATAAAAAACGACATCTGATCTGACATGGGCCTGATCTCGTATGTAAATTTGCAACCTGACCTTAAGGAAATATCAATCATTCCCAGTCCGCCCCCTTCACTTTTGCTTTCTAATAATTTTTTTCTGTAAAGCGACTGAAGGCCCTCTTTATTCAATCCATTCAACTCTTCAATTCCGCTGGAAAGCGATTCAATATTCGAATTAAAAATATAGTTTCCGGTAAGGATCTTAAAATGATCTTCTTCAAGCGATAATGTAAAAAGAGTAGAAGGATTTTTATTGGTTTCGGGCTGCCCCTCTGTATTGGCTATATTATGTTTGGTAATGTTATCGAGGCATTCAACCAATACTGCATACAATTTCTTTTTAACCAGAAAATCTGCCTCTTCCATACTGAGCAGACGCTTAACTGAAATAAGAATAGAAGTTACAACTTTGTGATTCAGATCGCCCAGAAAAGACATAATGATCTTTCTGTCATCCATAAACTTGTGAAGTTCGTACGCTACTTTAGCTTCGATCTGGGTCATAATGGGAGTGGTTCCAAAACAAATATATACAAAAAGGTGGTTCTTAAAAAAAATATTTCATCATGCAAAATACCACTAATTATTGCCTGAAAAACCATGACTATCTGAAATTTAAAGCCTTTCAACGAACTGAGCAAAAACACTTAGTTGCGCAACAAATAGTGCTATTTCTCTTCTGTGGAACAGGGTTGATAGTGCTGAAGAACTCTTCTGAGGGAAACAAAGATTTTTTTTCTTCTAAAGAGAACGCCTGTTAGAGCCCTGAACGATTTTTTTGAACACCGAGCGGAGTCGGTTTTTGCCACACTGAGCAGAACTTTTTTTTTGTCATACTGAGCGGAGTCGAAGTATGACA